>NZ_JAJDJW010000009.1:0-127558 GCF_020567645.1 Enterococcus sp. CWB-B31 | reverse complement strand
TTTGCATTTTTTGAGTTTTAGTTTTCGTATAAAAAGCGATCAGCTCCGAGAATTAAGAAGGAATATCCGAAAATAGGGCTTCATATTTTCAGGATAGTTCGGCTTAATTCCGAAGGAGTTGCTTTTGTACCACCGTTTATTCGGGGTTAGATACGAAGAGAGTTTGGAATTTTATTTCTGTCTCACTCTCTTTTTTATCTGTAGTATTTGATGTGTTTCTTATAATGGGAATATGATATCCTCTTCGAATAGTACGTCAGATTAATGCCACTGTAGCAAACATATTTCTAGGTGAAGGTTCATTAGTCAATTCGATCTCAATTATTTCATCTGCAAATGTATCATTTACTTTGTATTTGAATAGCCCGTTTTCTTTACGTCCTCCCCAGCAAATTTCAATAGAATTGTCAGCGCTGTCTAGTAAAGCAGTTTTGGTTGTACCGAAATAATCGTCAAAGTAAAAGCAGCAAAGCCCATTGGGGTAAGGAGTTAAGAAGAAATTAAATAAATTATCTCGAGTAACGATAGTGTTTTTCTTAGCAAAATCTTCTAATAACTTATATCGATTAATGGAATTTTCTTTTGCATAAGGGTCTTCTTTTTTTATAAAAGGAAGTATAGGATGATTTGTTACAAAAAGATGGTTTTCAGGACTTCCTTTTGTTACTGCTCGGTCTTCTTTCATTCCATCTACTATTTCATAAAGCAGCAGATCGCCATTTTTATCTGCCAACAGATAATTGACATTATCACCGATTGGCAGCTTATCTAATAATACTTTTGCCTCTTGGACAGTGGAACAGGTTTCTAAAATTAATCGAATGGCAATCCAAAATCTCAAGCCCTCAACTTTTGGCTTCCGAAAAGGACCGACTGGAGAACCACAGGCAGACATGCTGACAGATAATCCATGTTCATTTACACCACAATCAATACCGAAAAGCAGCATACTTGTTCCGATAAAATGATTTGCTCCTGTATTTGTATAATGAACCAGACAAAAATCCTCACTTTCTGCATCAAAATCATAATTTCTCATCACAATTGGATGCTTGGTTTCACCATTCAATGAATGACTTGCAAATTGGCTGCATCCAGGGGTAGTAATGCTGTAGTGATAAAAGAAAAATTCATTTGGAGTAAGCCCTGTTCTCTCCATAAAACCTTTGATTTCTTCATTAATTGAGGGACAATATTTTTCAAAATAGTCAACAGCTCTTTTGGCATTCTTATCAGACAGCTGTTTTTTCAATCCTAATAAGTTGGTAGTATGTAAAACAAGTTGTTCTCCTATCCTATAACCTATATCAAAATTCTTCCCTGTACGATTATTAACCGTAACTTTTTTCTTTAAAACAGATTTTTTATTAGACATCTGAATAAACTCCTTTGGAATACCTGTTTTTATTAAGCTTATTATAACAGAATACAGAAGTAAGACGACCTGATAGGCTTCAGATAAATAATGGATTTCGAAACCTTCAAAATAAATTAGAAGTCGGCTCACCTAATTATTTGAGGTAGTCTTGAAACGGAAAATTTTTAGTTGTGGAGCATAACTTTTCAATTTTTTTGTAGTTGTTAATGCTTGTTGACTTTTACAAAAAGATACTCAATGAAATTTACAAATGATATTTCCCTTTCACGAATGTGAATCGTGTGGTATAGTTTTTCTGAGAGCAAGAAAAGGAGAAGAACCATGGATGAAGAAAAATTATTGATAAGAATTGCAGAAATGTATTATCAGGAAGATAAAAAGCAAAGCCAAATATCAAAAGAACTAAATATCCATAGAACAACAATCAGCCGGCTGTTAAAGCGATCCAGAGAAGAAGGGATTGTTCAAATTACGATCAATTATGATAAATCCGGCAGTTATTCATTGGAGCAGGAGCTGGAAAAGCGATTTGGTTTGGAGAAGGCGATTGTAGTTCCTGTTGCATCAGATTTATCAGCTCAGCAAAAAGAACAAATCTTAGGGAAATCAGCCGGAGAATATTTTTTAGGCTTGTTATTAAATGGAATGAAAATCGGCTTTTCCTGGGGGCATGCACTGGCAGCCATGGTTGAAGAAATGGGCAACATTGAATTAAACGAAGTAACTTGTCTTCCCATGATTGGAGGACCTTCCGGGAAGCTTGCCAGTGCGTATCATGTGAACACTATTGCCTATGCTGCATCTAAAAAAATTGGCTGTAATGCGCTGATGATTGACTCACCTGCTGTAACAGAGACAAAAGAATTGCAGACAGCTTTAATGAAAAATTCTTTCAATCAGGAATTATCCAATCTATGGAAAGAGCTTGATATTGCAGTTTTTGGTATCGGCAGTCCAAGTATGAGTGAAAATGACAGATGGAAAGGGTTCTATGGAGAAGATGTAATGAAGGAGTTGGAAACAAAAGAAGTTGCTGGTGATATTCTCTCCCGTTTCTTTGATTATTCCGGAAATACGATTGACAGCAACCTTAATGATCGTATTATTGGCATATCAATGAAGCAACTAAAAAAGGTACCTCAACGAATTGGAATTGCAGAATCGGATGAAAAAGTTGGAAGTATTCAAGCTGCATTAAAAGGACAGCTTCTTACAACGTTGGTTACAACAGAAGAAACAGCTGTGAAAGTTCTTAAGATGGAATAATCCGCATGATAAAAAATAAGTTTGAAAGTGTTTAGTCTATGTATCAGACTAAGCACTTTTTATTTTATCAAAAAAGATAAAGATAGCCTCATTTGTGATTTCTTGAAATCAAATGTGAAAAAAGTGGTTGACATTGTGAATTTATGATCATATAATAAAAATGTGATATCACAAATGTTGATCGTAAATATCAAGTGTGAAAAGAGGCTGTGAAATGAACTGGTTGAATATTGAAAAAAGAGTCGTAATTGTTACTGGAGCTTCATCTGGTATTGGGGCAGCAATTGCTGAGGAATTATGCGAACTGGGTGCTTTTGTTATTAATGGAGATATAAATGAGGGGGATTATCATCATGAAAATCTTCATTTTGTGCGGACCGATGTAACCTCTAGGGAATCTGTAAAGCAGCTGGTTGATTTTACAATAAGCATGTATGGAAGAATTGATGCTCTGGTTAATAATGCTGGTGTGAATGTTCCAGCATTGCTGGCTGATAAGAAAGAACATAGTGAACATGAACTGACAGATGAGCTGTTTGAAAAGATGACCAGCATTAATCAAAAAGGGGTTTATCTGGTTAGCCAGCTGACAGGTAGAGTAATGGTAAAACAGAAAAAAGGGGTCATAATCAATATGTCTTCTGAAGCTGGGCTCGAAGGCTCTGAAGGCCAGAGCTGTTATGCAGCAACAAAGGCGGCTGTGAACAGCTTTACACGATCATGGGCAAAGGAACTGGGAAAAGAAGGAATTCGTGTAGTTGGTATTGCACCGGGGATCATGGAAGAGACTGGTCTTAGAACACTGAATTATGAAACCGCATTAGCTTACACCAGGGGGAAAACGGTTGAGGATATTCGAAAAGGTTACAGTCAAACCAGTACGATTCCTTTGGGAAGGAGCGGGAAATTATCTGAGATCGCTGACACAGTAGCGTACTTGATTTCAGACAAGGCAAGTTATATCAGCGGGGTTACGATCAATGTAGCTGGAGGAAAAACAAGAGGATAGGAGAAACTAAAATGGCAAATGTAATTCTGGTTGCTCATGGACGTTTGGCGGTGGAAATGAAGCATTCTCTGGAAATGATATTTGGAACAGCAGACCGATTTTACCCAGTTGCTTTTGATCAGCAGGATGGATTGGAGAGTTTGGAAGAGAAGTTGAGCAATGTCCTGAATCAGACAACAGGAGAAACATTAATTCTGGCTGATCTCTTTTGCGGCACGCCCTATAATGCAAGCTGCAGTCTGGCGATGAAAGAACCGAAAAAGAATATTCAAGTCTTGTCAGGCATGTCGTTACCATTAGTTTTGGAAATAGCAAGCTTGATTGAAACACTGCCGATAAATGAAATCGTATGCATAGTAAAAAAAATGGCAGAGGAAACGGTACAATCTTTTAGTGGAAAAATAGAAGAAGAAGAGGAGGAGGAAGATTTTTAATGAAAATTAAATTGGCAAGAATTGACGATCGTCTGATTCATGGACAGGTTGCAACAGTCTGGGCAAAAGAAGCAGGTGCGGGCCGGATCATTGTTGTGAGCAAAGAAGTGAACGAAGACACCATTCGAAAAACACTTGTGAAGCAGGCGGCACCTCCGGGAATTAAAGTGAATATTGTGGATGTTGAAAAAGCAATTAAAGTTTTTAATAATCCGAAATATGATGAGGAAACAGTTTTTTATTTATTTACAAATCCAAGTGAAGTTTTTGAACTTGTTGAAGGAGGAGTTCCCATAACGTCAATCAATATTGGAGGAATGCAATTTAAGACTGGAAAAACGCAGATAACCAAGGCGATTTCAGTCAGTGCTGAAGATGTGGAGGCATTTAAGAAGTTGAAACGTGCAGGGGTCGAACTGGATTGTCGGGTGGTTGCAACAGATCCAAAGATAAACTTTGAAGCTAAATTGAGTGAGGCTGTATTGTAAAAAGCATGGGAGAGAAAGCACCTTCGTTGATTTTAAGAATCATCAATTGACCGTCGTACTGCTCGTTGCCAGGCGGCTTCACCGGGAATCAAGGAGGGAAAGACTACTAGTTATTTTATTTAATTATCGATGATCAAGTACTTGTATCAAATTTGATGCTTACAAATATATTTTATGAGGAGGAGAAAAGGTGGAACTTTCAGTAATTCAAATTATTCTAATCTTTGTTTTTTCAGCTGTTTCAGGGATGGGCAGTGTTTTGGATGAATTTCAGACACATCGACCGTTAATTGCCTGTACAGTAACAGGATTGATTTTAGGAGATATGACAACAGGTATTATCTTAGGCGGTACTCTGGAACTGATTGCATTAGGCTGGATGAATATTGGTGCAGCTCAATCACCTGATTCTGCATTGGCAAGTGTAATCTCAACTATTTTAGTTGTTGTGGGGCAGCAGGATATTCAAGCTGGAATTGCGATTGCATTGCCGGTTGCAGCAGCTGGACAGGTGTTAACTGTCATCGCTCGAACAATTACTGTTGCTTTTCAACATGCTGCAGATCGAGAAGCGGAGAAAGCGGCATTTAACAAAATTATTTTCCTGCATTTCAGTGCACTGTTTGTTCAGGCAATGCGGGTGGCTGTTCCGGCTACTATTGTGGCGGCATTTGTCAGTGCAGAAATGGTTGATAGTATGTTATCCATGATTCCAGAGGTTGTGACAGGCGGACTTGCAGCAGCAGGGGGTTTTATTGTTGTTGTTGGATATGCAATGGTTCTAAACATGATGAGTGTAAAATACCTAATGCCGTTTTTCTATCTGGGGTTTGTTTTAGGCGGTTATCTGGATTTTAGTCTGCTTTCCTTTGGGGTGGTGGGTCTGATTACTGCACTTGTCTACGTTCAGCTGAATCCAAATTTTCGACAGCAGGGACAGCCTCAGTCTGAAGCAACGGTAGCAGCAGCTGGTATTTCTTCTATAGCAGAAGATGAACTGGAAGATTAAGGAGGAAGAGTAATGGAAGCAGCAGAAACAGAAGTAAATACAGAAAAACAAATACAGTCTTTAATTACAAAAAGAGATTTACTTACGACCTTTGTTTTTTCAAATTTCCAACAGGCTTCATTCAACTATGAAAGAATCCATGCCCTGGCTTTTTGTGTAGATATGATTCCAACGATAAAGCGAGTGTATAAAACGAAAGAGGAGCAGGCAGAAGCATTAAAAAGACATCTGACTTTTTTTAATACGACTCCTGCAGTCTGCGGTCCGGTTATTGGTGTGACCATCGCCATGGAAGAGGCAAAAGCCAGCGGAGCTGATATTGATGACGGAACAATTAACAGTTTGAAGGTTGGATTGATGGGACCTCTGGCCGGTGTCGGCGATCCGTTAGTCTGGGGAACTTTACGACCCATTACAGCTGCAATCGGTGCTTCATTGGCTTTGACTGGAAGTATACTAGGTCCTGTAATTTTCTTTATTGCCTTTAACACGGTTCGTCTGGCAATGAAATGGTTCGGTTTGACCTATGGCTTTAAAAAAGGTCTGGACATTGTTCAGGATTTATCTGGCAGTCTTCTGCAGAAATTAACGGAAGGAGCAACAATACTCGGGCTGTTTATTATGGGTGTTCTAGTAACTAAATGGACCACTATCAACATTCCTTTAGTTGTTTCAGAAACACCTGGAACAGATGGAGAAATGGTTGTAACGACTGTTCAAAATATTTTGGACGACTTAGTTCCGGGCTTGCTGGCACTGGGATTAACTTTGCTGATGATGAAATTGTTGAAGAAAAAAATCAGTCCAATCTTATTAATCTTTATTTTATTTGCAATTGGAATTATTGGTTATGGTGCAGGTATTTTACAGTAGAAGGGAAGCATAAGAAAAATGAAGACAACAGCAGTGCGACTATATGGGAAAAAAGATCTTCGTCTGGAAGAATTTGAACTGCCAAAAATTAATGAAGATGAAATACTGGCTTCAGTTATTACCGACAGCATTTGTATGTCCACATGGAAACTGGCAAACCAGGGAGCAGATCACAAAAAGGCGCCGGATAATTTGGCAGAACAGCCAATTATTGTTGGACATGAATTCTGTGGTGAGATTTTAGAGGTAGGTGCAAGTTGGCAAAGTAAATACAAACCGGGTGAAAAATATGTTGTTCAGGCAAATTTACAGTTGCCGGATCGCCCGGATTGTCCAGGGTACTCATATCCATTTACGGGCGGAGACGCGACGTACATTATCTTGTCAAAAGACGTTATGGTACAGGATTGTTTAATTCCTTATAATGGCGAAACGTATTTTGAAGGTTCGTTGATTGAACCATTGTCCTGCGTTATAGGTGCTTTTGAAGCGAACTATCATCTAATTGATAACAGCTATGAACATAAAATGGGAATTAAAGAGGATGGAACATTATTAATTATGGGAGGTACCGGACCAATGGGGCTGTTGGCGATTGACTATGCACTTCATGGGCCCGTCAACCCGAAAAAGATCGTTGTTACCGATGTGAATGAAGAGAAACTAAAGCGGGCGGAAGCACTTTACCCAAGCCAAAATGGGATTGAAGTATTTTATGTAAATGTGAAAGATGAGTCAGATCAGACTGAATTCTTGAAAAAGACAGTCGGAGGGAAATTTGATGATATCTTTGTGATGATTCCGGTGTCTAAAGTCCTGAGTGAAGCGTCAGCACTGCTGAATCCTGATGGCTGTTTGAATTTCTTTGCTGGACCACAGGATAAAACTTTTTCAGCAGAAATCAACTTTTATGATCTGCATTATTCCTTCACCCATTATGTTGGAACTTCCGGGGGCAACACAGAGGATATGCGAAAAGCAGTCGAATTAATTGAAGCCAAAAAAGTAAATGTTGCCAATGTTGTTACACATATATTGGGGCTAAATGCGGTAGGAGAAACAACGCTTAATCAGCCGGAAGTAGGCGGCGGGAAAAAGCTTGTTTATACACATAAAAATTTTGAACGTACAGAATTATCTGAGCTGGAAGATCTTGACAACGAATTGGCTAAAATTGTGGCAGAAAATCAAGGAATTTGGTCAAGACAAGCAGAAGATTATGTATTGAGACACTTTGAAGAAATTTGAGGAAGAGTCAAATTAAGAAGTACAAATAGAAAGAAAGGATTTCTCTTGTCCTTGATAGAGAAATCCTTTCTTTCTATTTTAGCCAACTACTTTTATTTTTTAAAAGCTTCTGCCTCCGCCGCCGAAGGTTCCTCCACCGGTCGAGTGGGTAGTACTTCCACCACCACTGCTGCCGCCGGAGCCGCCATTGCTTTTTGGAATTCTTCGCTGTGTAACAAATGAATTTGTGAGACGATCTTCTTTACTAGTAAGCTGCAAAGCGGATTTCTCACGATATGGATAATTGTAGGAATCAAATTTCAGGCGATAGCGCGAAACAGCAATTCCGACAAAAATTCCTGTAATAACCAGAGCTGCAGCAACTGCAATAATAATTTCGGTTATAGTCAATGTTTTATAATACGTAATTTTCCCGGTTTCACTGTCAATTCGGTAGTGCCCTTTAGGAACTCCGGCATCAACGTAACGGCTGACATTTTTCAGGAAGCTTTGTGCTGCCTGAAAATAGTTCCCATCGATCATGTAAGGCTCTATATCATCCAGGGTGTTTTCGATTCTGCTGTCAGTCATGTAGTCAATCATGTTGCCGGAAGTGGAAATAATAAATTTCCGGTTGTTCATATCAATATAGAAGGTGATCCCATTCTCGTTTTTTCCAATTCTGTCCATCATATACAAGTCGGCAAAACGGGTAGAATCATCTGTATTCGTTGTATTAGTCACTATAAAGACTGAGGCTTTTGCTTTCGTTTCGATTTCTTCCGCTGCTTTATTCAATTGTTGAATCTGTTCAGCAGTCAGCAATCCTGCCTGATCATCAACGGTATTATTTCCAGCTAGAGCAAAGGAAGGGAGCAGAAACAAAGAGCCGATCAGCGCTATAAAAAGTATAAAGTGCTTTCTCATATCATGTAGCCCCCAATCAAAAAGAGAATCAGAAGAACTGCAAACATACCCAAACTGAACAAGCCTAATCGTTTGCCGCTGATTGGCAGTACACCGTTCACTTTACCTGTTCGACCGTTCATTGCGTAGTAATAAACCTGATCACCGCCGGATTGATTACGATACGTGACCAGCCACATCGGAAGTAAGACATAATTGGATTTTTGCCTGTCAACAGAAATGGATGTTCGGACATTTGAGAGCGTTGTATAACCTGCTGCGGAATCTTTTAGCAAAGATTCCGAATAACCCTTCAGTTCCTTGTTTACCTGATCTTTGATTGCTTCATATTCAATATCCCTTTTCTCGGCTTGAAACCCTGCCAGATATTGGCTTTTAAAATCAACAGCTTGATTGATCGGGAAGGGCTGAACCCCCTCCATCATTTTTTGCTGAGTATTTTTAGATAAAGCATTTTTCAGCAGCTCCCGAAAGTTCAATTTTCCTTTTCTTCCTACTGCAAATTGCTTTGTTTCAGTAAATTCAATATCTCCAACCCGCCAAATTCGAATCGCTGTTCCAGCTGCATCCATTTCTCCGCTAATCTCAGAATCAACAGACCAATAGGGAAAATAGACTCCAGTCAATTTTTCAATCTGCTGTTTGTTGAAAAAATCTTTGGGAATAAACCACTTCTTTTTAGTCCAAGCTAAAAATTGTTCAACAGCTTCTTCTTTTTCAATGGAAAAAGGCAGCACTTTGTCAGGTAAAAATTTTCCGCTGAGTCTGCCGGAAAGAACGACTGGATTATGACAGTAATAACAGTATGTTGCTGCTGTGGTTGCATCAGTAACGATTTCAGCACCACAGCTGTTACAAATAAAAAGTTCCATATTTTCAGATTCAGCCTGTTGTGTCTGACTATCTGAAGAATCAGGTGTTTCGATTGGTTGAGTAGTATTGTTTGCTGAATTGTTCGTATTTTCTTCCAGCTTTGCCTCACGCTGTGCCCGCTCATAAGCAGTAACTTCTTCCTCTGTATAAATATTTAAGCAATATTCACAATGAAATTTTTGATCTTTCGGATCAAATAACAGCGGACCGCCGCAATTAGGGCATTTATGAGTAAAAGAGTCCATTGCAATTTCCCTTTCTATCGTTAATAAGAAAGAGAGCAGGAAATGTTCACTGCTCCTCTTTCAAGTATGCTGCATATCCAAAAATTAAATAGGGACACCTTGGAAAGGTTTGCCGCAATTAGGGCAGAATTTAGGAATCCCGCCTGCTAAATCAACAATTTCCCCACATTCGTTGCATTTCATTTCTAATTTTGGTTTTTCATCTGTCGGTTTAGGTGTCCCACAGTTAGAACAGAATTTTCCGGTGTTCTCAGTACCACACTGAGGGCAGACCCAACTGCCGCCGGTGCTATTTTCAGCTGCCTGATTTTGTTGGGCAGCTTGTTGTTGTTGCATCTGCTGCTGATTTGTTTGAGAGGCTTGACTGAAATAGTTCCCGGTAGTATTCATCCCCATGCCGACTCCCATAAACCCGGACATTGAACCACCAGGGTTTTTCCCGGCTTCCTCTATTCCACGAGCTATAGAGCCTTGAACATATCCTTCACGTACACTAGCATCACCTAGCATTGCTCCCTGATTTCTCATGTTAATCAGTTTTGTAGAGTCATCTGTATAGGAGATACTGGAGACTGCCGCCGAAACAATTTCCATTCCTCTCAAAGCACGCCAGTTATCATCCAAAATATTGGATAAATAGCTGCTCAGCTCCATACTTTTTGAAGGGACATAGGAAATTCTTTCACCGTCAGCTGACATTTTATTGATAGCTGATTGAAGAGCTGTTAAAAATTCTGCCAAATACTGTTCATTGATATCGCTGATTTCAACCCGGTCTTTGTTTCTTGGAATCGCATTGGTGAAGAACAGCAGAGGATCAGTAATCTTAATTGAATAGGTTCCATGAGCTCTTAAAAACAGCTCTGCGTTATAAAAGTTATCAAAATAGTTAATTGGTGAAGAAGTACCGAATTTGATTCCTTTGATTTCCTGTAAATTGATATAATAAACTTGTTGTTTTTGAGGAGTTGTTCCGCCAAATTTTACCCGGCTGAAGGTTTCCTTAACAGCTTCTTTCAGACTTCCGTTAAATAGAGAAGGGGCAGAATCATTTTTAACGATATAATAGCCTTCTTCTGCTGTATAGTCGATGACTTTTCCGCCATCTACAAGGATCATCATCATATTAGGATATACGTGGACAACAGAATTGTCTGTGATTACGTCACTTGTTCCTTTAGTATTTGATCCCCGACGATCATTTTTTCTGGCAAAAATACCTTTAGTCATGACGGTAGTATCTGACATATCACTTGGTTCAATAATTTCAACCCACTGATCTGCCAAGCCACCAGTAACTGAATCAATTGCTGCTTTAATAATTCCCATTATTATTCCTCCTTGAAAAAGACTTTTCGTTTTATTATACCATAGCTGTTGAATGGAAAGACATGAAGAATACTTAACTTATAAATAAAAATAAGCAGATAAATCAGGGCATATTTTGTAACCAGTTCAACCTTTAAAAAAGATGTTTTTTGTTTTTTTACCTTCAATCAAAAATATGCTACAATAAATCGACAACAAGAGGGAAAGGCGGATTTTTTGTGCGCATTTTAGCAATTGATACATCAAATCAAACATTAAGTGTAGCTGTATGTGAAAACAACCGAATACTAGGTGCATATACCAGCACTGTACAGAAAAATCACAGTACAACATTAATGCCGGCAATATCGAAAGTGATGGAGGATAGTCAACTGAAGCCAAAGGATCTGGATCGAATTGTGGTAGCTCAGGGACCCGGCTCATACACAGGCTTGAGAATTGGAGTAACCACAGCCAAAACTCTGGCTTATTCTTTATCGATTGATTTGGTGGGGATTTCCAGTTTGTTGACTTTAGCAGCTAACTGCCTGAACATGGATAGTCTGATTGTTCCTCTATTCGATGCGCGGAGAAACAATGTCTACAGTGGTGCTTATCAATATGACAAAGTAAATGAAAATTGGGAAACAGTGATCCCTGATCAGCATATCTCAATGAATCAATGGCTTGAAAAATTAAAAGATTTTCCATCCATCTATTTTGTTGGGGAAGATGTTGAGAAATTTCGAATAACTATTGAAGAGAAGTTGGACAATGCTGAAATAAATAAGCATCCTCAGTGGCAGATTCCTTCTGGAGCTGTTTTGGCTCAATTAGGGGCTGGTAAGGAACCAGTAAAAGAAGTTCATCACTTTCTGCCCGAATATCTTAAACGGGTGGAAGCTGAAGAAAACTGGTTGAAAGATCATTTTCCGGGAGATGAGAACTATGTTGAAAAAATTTAATTTTATAGAAAAATTATTTGGAAAAAAGGAACTGCCGAAAGAGTATGAAAGTGCTGTTATTGCGATTGGAAACAATGAATACTTTGTAAGAGAAATTACGCAGGATGATATCAAGGATCTTCTGATGATTGAACGAGAAGTCTATGAAGGAGAGGTTCCCTGGACACGCTCTGCGTTTTTGAATGAACTGCATTCAAAAAATCCGCATTTATATATCCTTGTTCAAAAAGAGGGGAAAACTGTCGGATTCATCGGCTGTAGGGTCATTGAAGCGGATGGACACATTACAAATGTTGCAGTGGCAAAAAAAGAACAGGGAAAAGGGATTGCTGTATACTTATTAAAAGAAGCGATAGCCTTCTCTAAAAATCATCAATGTACAAATATGTCATTGGAAGTGAGGCTGAGCAATAAACATGCTCAGGGAATCTATCGTAAGTTGGGATTTTCATCCAATAAAATCACTGAGGGCTATTATGATGATGGCGAGCATGCACTGGAAATGAAAATGGACTTGTGAGATGTGTAAATGATGAGTGAATTAAAAGAATTGCCAAGTGTCTCTCAATCAGAAGAAAAGCTGTGGCTGTTAAGTGAAAACAGTTACTTCCATGGCTCTCCCTGGACAAAGGATCAATTTAAAGAAGACATTTCTCAACCCAACAGTCATTACCTGATTTATACTGCAAATGAGGTTTGGTTAGGTTTTGTGAGCTATTATCAGACGTTTGATGAAGCGGATATCACACATGTGGTGGTTGAAAAATCCAGACAAAGCAGCGGTGTTGGCAAAAGGATGTTAAAGAGTGTCATTCAATGTATGAAAGAAAGTGGTGTGAAAACAGTCTTTCTGGAGGTCAGAGAATCGAATGAGCCTGCAAAAAAACTCTATAAATCACTTGGCTTCCGGCAGATTGGCAAACGAAAAAATTATTATCATCAGCCAACTGAAGATGGAATGGTGATGGAAATGAGAATGGAGGAGTTGAATTAAATGACTGTTTCTGAAAAAGAAAACAATTTGCTTTTGGCTATCGAAAGCAGCTGTGATGAAACGAGTGTTTCTGTCATAAAAAACGGCGGTGAAATTCTTTCCAATGTTATTGCTTCTCAAATTAAAAGCCATCAGAGATTTGGCGGTGTTGTTCCTGAAGTGGCCAGCCGTCATCATGTAGAACAAATTACTATTTGCATAGATGAAGCGTTGACAGAAGCAGCCGTTTCGCCGGATGAACTTTCTGCGGTTGCTGTTACTTATGGTCCGGGATTAGTTGGTGCTTTGCTGATTGGCGTGTCGGCAGCCAAGGCCTTTGCTTGGGCTCATGACTTGCCGCTGGTTCCTGTCAACCATATGGCAGGTCATATATATGCTGCAAAACTGGTACAGCCTTTGGAATTTCCGTTAATGGCTTTGCTGGTCAGCGGCGGACATACGGAGCTTGTCTATATGAAAGAAGATGGCGAGTACGAAATTATCGGTGAAACACGAGATGATGCTGCCGGGGAAGCCTATGACAAAGTTGGACGAGTACTTGGTCTTGCCTATCCAAGTGGAAGAGAAATTGATATATTGGCCCATCAAGGGTCAGATACTTTTCATTTTCCAAGAGCAATGATGAAAGAATCTAATTATGATTTCAGCTTCAGCGGACTAAAGAGTGCTTTTATCAATACCGTTCATAATGCAGAACAACGTGAAGAAGTGTTGAATAAAGAAGATCTAGCTGCTAGTTTTCAGGCCAGCGTAATTGAAGTTTTAGTTTCCAAGACAATACGAGCCTGTCAGGAGTATCAGGTAAAGCAGCTGATTGTGGCAGGAGGAGTTGCCGCAAATCAGGGCTTGAGGACAGTATTGGAACAGGAAACAGCAGATCAGCTTCCAAATGTTCAGCTGATCATCCCGCCATTAAAGCTTTGTGGAGATAATGCGGCAATGATTGGAGCCGCAGCGTTTATTGAACAGAAAAAAGGCAAGTTTGCAGATTATCATTTAAATGCAGTGCCGGGCCTCAGTTTTTAGCAGCAGAAGAAGCACAGGAGCAAATCTCTTCATGCGACGAGTAATCACAGGAGCAAATCTCTTCATGCGACGAGTAATCGCAGGAGCAAATCTCTTCATGCGACGAGTAATCGCAGGAGCAAGGCCCTTCATGCGACGAGTAATCGCAGGAGCAAGGCCCTTCATGCGACGAGTAATCGCAGGAGCAAGGCCCTTCATGTGACGAGTAATCGCAGGAGCAAGGCCCTTCATGTGACGAGTAATCGCAGGAGCAAGGCCCTTCATGCGACGAGTAATCGCAGGAGCAAGGCCCTTCATGTGACGCGAGTAATCGCAGGAGCAAGGCCCTTCATGCGACGAGTAATCGCAGGAGCAAGGCCCTTCATGCGACGAGTAATCGCAGGAGCAAGGCCCTTCATGCGACGAGTAATCGCAGGAGCAAAGCCCTTCATGCGACGAGCATCGGAAGAAGCGTAGGAGCAAGGCTTGAATGACCCTCAGATATGCGACGAGCATTCGAAGAAGCGTAGGGGCAAAGTCCCTCCATGCTTCGAGGATCGTGTTCGATTCTCGATACAAACGCGTCTGGTTGGAAAAGCGTTGACACCCGTTTTCCTCAATAGTTTTCAGACAGCCTCTAGCCAAGGAGCAAATTTTTTGCTATACTTTGCAATGAATTGAATAGAAAATTTACAGTCAAAGAGAGTACTAGTTTCGGCATTCAGATCAGCGATCCCGGGAAGGTGTAAGCCGGGAATGGAGGAAATTGGGAAGCGCACTTTGTAGTTACTGAATAAAAACAGTCGGCTGACAGCCGTTATCTGTCAAAGCAGGTCTGTTTATAGACAGACAATCAGAGTGGTACCGCGGGAATTTCTCGTCTCTAATAATCCTTTAATGGATTTATTAGAGGCGTTTTTTATTTATATTTAGGAGGGAAATAAATGAACAATAAGCAAATTGTAGCAGAAGCGATCTTCACTGCTGTAAAAGAAGAATTGAGTTTTGAGCAGGTCTTAAGTCTGCTGGAAAATCCCAAAACATCAGATCATGGAGATGTTGCCTTTCCGGCTTTTTCACTGGCGAAGGTTTTCAGAAAAGCACCTCAGCAGATTGCAGCAGAGCTGGCAGAAAAAATAGATCCAGCTTCATTCGAAAAAATTGAAGTGGTTGGTCCATATCTAAATTTTTTCATGAATAAAAAAGTAGTCAGTGGATCAGTAATCAAAGAAGTTATTGAAAAAGGGGCTGACTTTGGTGAGGCTTCAATTGGAAATAACGGAAATATTACAATCGATATGTCTTCTCCAAATATTGCCAAGCCTATTTCGATGGGGCATCTTCGGTCTACAGTAATTGGAAATGCAATTGCAAATATTCTCGAAAAAATCGGCTATAAGCCTGTCAAGATTAATCATCTGGGCGACTGGGGAACACAATTCGGAAAATTGATTGTTGCATATAAAAAATGGGGTTCAGAAGAAGCTGTGAAAGAGGAACCAATTAATGAGCTTCTGCGTTTATACGTTCATTTTCATGAGGCAGCAGAAACAGAACCAGAATTGGAAGAAGAAGCAAGAGCATGGTTTAAAAAGCTTGAAGATGGAGATGAAGGAGCTATTCAGCTGTGGCAATGGTTCAGAGATGAATCATTAAAGGAATTCAATAAAATCTATGATATGCTGGAAGTTTCTTTTGACTCTTTCAATGGAGAAGCATTTTTCAATGACAAAATGGATGAGATCGTTACATTATTGGAAGAAAAGCACTTGTTAAAAGAAGACAAGGGTGCAGACATTGTTGATTTAACAGCTTATAACTTAAATCCTGCTTTAATTCGTAAATCAGATGGGGCAACACTTTATATTACCAGAGATTTGGCGGCTGCCGTTTATAGAAAACGGACATACAATTTTGCGCAATCAGTCTATGTTGTAGGAAACGAACAGTCTAATCATTTCAGACAGCTTAAAGCAGTATTAAAGGAAATGGGCTTTGACTGGTCTGATGATATGCATCATGTCCCCTTCGGGTTAATTACTCAAGGCGGTAAGAAGCTTTCAACCCGTAAAGGAAAAATTGTTCTCTTGGAAGAAGTACTGAATGAAGCAGTGGAATCTGCGGAACAGCAAATACTTGAGAAAAATCCTAGTTTGAAAAATCGACGGGAAGTAGCAGAACAAGTCGGAATTGGGGCTGTTATTTTCCATGATCTGAAAAATGACCGCCTGAATAATTTTGATTTTGTCTTAGATGAAGTGGTTCGATTCGAGGGTGAAACAGGACCGTATGTTCAATATACACATGCAAGAGCCATGAGTATTTTGAGAAAAGCGGACTTTAAAGCGAATGGGTCTGATGACTATAGTTTGAATGACAAAGACAGTTGGGAAGTAATTAAATTATTGCAAAAATTCCCGGAAACTGTTTTGCAGGCTGCTGAAAAATATGAACCTTCTGTGATTGCCAAGCATGCTATTCAGCTGGCTCAAGCTTTTAATAAATACTATGCTCATGTAAAAATCTTGGCTGAGGATGAACAAAAAGAAGCTCGTCTTGCTCTTGTTTCAGCAATGGCTGTATTACTTAAAGAGGACTTGCGTTTGCTGGGACTTCATGCCCCAGATGAAATGTAACAGGATTGTTTTATGGGGATTCCAAACAGAGACTAAATCTTTTCGTTTAATCTATGGTGCTGGAACGGAAACAAATGAAGAGTATGAAACTGTTATGAAAGAATTACTGGAAGCCGCGTTGTATGAAGGCTGCTGCGAATCAGAAAATATCAGAGTTTTTAATTTAATGAAAAAGTTAATGGATATCTAAAGCTGGAAGTAATTTTGAAAGAGGAGTTGGCTAAAACAACGTTCCAACTATCTGAAAACAAATAAGTCATACATCAACAACTTCTTTTTTGAAATCAAAGAGTTGTTGGTGTTTTTTTAAAAGAGGTGGAAATAAATTGGTAAGAAAAATTGAAGTCGTTCCATATAATCCGTTTTGGCCAAGTCAATTTTTAGAGGAGAAGAAAAAGATTACAGAGGTTCTTCCTGCAGCTTTGATTATAAACATCATTCATATTGGAAGTACTTCTGTTCCTAATTTAGCAGCAAAACCAGTCATTGATATCTCATTAATTGTTGATGATATAAATCAGCTGGATCAATACATTAATAATATGGCGGAGCTTGGCTATGAATGCTGGGGAGAGTATGGGTTGCCGGGAAGAAGGTACTTTCAAAAAGGCGGAGATGAGCGTACCCATCAAGTACATGCTTATCAATATGATAATCTGAAAGAAATAGGACGACATGTTGCGTTTAGAGATTATTTACGTACACATCCGAAAGTTGCTTCAGAATATGGTGCAATAAAAATGGAGGCAGCCAATCAAAATCCGACAGATATTGATGGATACATGGCTTATAAGGATGAGTTTGTGAAGAAATTCGAAAAGGAAGCATTGAAATGGATTTGGAAAAATAAATAATAGATAGATATTTCAATTCAATGGACTGTCAACCCTGCATGTTTGAAGACTGCTCTACCATAAAGTATTTTTAATAATCCTAGTGAAGTCATTACCATAAAGGATAAATATTAAGCTTTTTTTACGTCTTTTAAATAATCTAGTATTTTTAAAAAAAGGGTGCTATACTTTTCACAAGTTTAGTGAATTAACTTCAAAAAAAGGTGGAACCCATATCTATGACAGAAAATTGGACTGAAGATAAAGAATATATGTCTTATGTAGAAGATTTATTGGCAACTGAAGAAGTACAGAGGTTGGGAAATTACATTCAACATATAAATTCTACTCGTTTAGAGCATTGTATCAGTGTTTCTTACAACAGTTACAAGCTTGCCAAACGATGGAATGGTGATGCCAGAGCGACAGCAAGAGCTGGACTGCTTCATGATTTGTTTTATTATGACTGGCGTACAACTAAATTTGATGAAGGCTCTCATGCATATATGCATCCAAGGATTGCTGCCAGAAATGCAGAAAAAATTACAGACTTATCTGACTTGGAACGTGACATCATCATCAAGCATATGTGGGGAGCAACTATTGCTCCGCCAAAATATAAAGAAAGCTATATTGTAACGATGGTTGATAAATACTGTGCCATTAAAGAAGCCTCTACACCTTTATTGGAGGGCGTTAAAGGAAAATGGACACAATACTTTGGAAGAAAAGAATCTGTACAGGTACAACCAGTACAGATAAAAAACGAGACACAGCTGTAAGACATGATGAAAGAGCTGCAGGGCTGACTTGTCCGAACTGCAGCTCTTTTTGAATTCAGCTTTAGAATATGTATTAACTTAAAGTATTTCTGTCTGTTTCTAAAAGAGGATTGTGGTAAAATAGTAATAGTTGAATAACTAGAGATGGCGATGGTGTTCGCCGATAAGCATTTATTCCAGTAATAAATTAATGACGCCTACTAAATTAGGAATTATTTTCCTGTTTGGTAGGCGTTTTCATTTTGGATCGGGGGGAATTTGTAATGGGGAAAATGAAGAATCAAATAATAACAATAGGAATGTATATGTTGAAATGGCTGGTGATTTCTGTGATTATCAGCATAATAATGGGATCATTATCTGCATTTTTTCTGACCAGCCTTACATGGGTTACAAATTATCGAATGAGTCATCAATGGCTGTTGTTTTTGTTGCCGATTAGCGGAGCAATCGTTGCTTTTCTTTATAGTCATTACGGAAAAACTGCTGTTGGCGGAAATAACTTGGTTATTAAGGGGGCCAATGGGAGTGAAGAGAAGATTCCGTTGCGCTTAATTCCGCTTACTCTATTTGGAACAATCACAACTCACTTGTTTGGAGGCTCTGTTGGACGAGAGGGGACAGCGGTACAAATGGGCGGAGCAACAGCAGAATTTATTGCCAAGCTATTTAAACTTTCTGGTTATGAACGAGAGATGATACTTATCAGCGGTATTAGTGCAGGGTTTAGTTCTGTTTTTGGAACTCCGCTTGCAGGAACCTTATTTGGCATTGAAGTTCTTGTCTTAGGGAAGCTCCGTTCAGAGGCTGTTTTCCCTAGTTTTTTCTCTGCATTCTTTGCAAATGCTGTAACAGAAATGTACGGTATAACACATAGTCATTATTCAATGGGGGCAATTCCAGAGTGGTCGCTATGGTTGTTTATGAAGCTGCTGATAGCGGGGATTTGTTTCGGTCTGATTGGGTGGGGGTTCAGTCATTCAATTGTTTTTCTAAAAAAAGTCTACAGTAATTGGTTTGAAAATGCTATTGTATATAATTTTATAGGAGGAGCAGTTGTTGTTACGGCAGCTCTTTTACTTGGGAGCCAACGGTATTTGGGATTAAGTTTACCGTTATTATCGGATGCCTTTCAAGGACATGCTTATATGTTTGATTTTGCAGGAAAGTTTTTCTTTACTATCCTTTCGTTGGGTGCAGGGTTTCAAGGGGGCGAAGTTACACCTTTATTTGAAATTGGCGCAACTTTAGGAAGCAGTCTGGCACAGGTTTTACATGTTTCGATACCGTTTTTAGCAGCGCTCGGCTTTATTGGTGTTTTTTCCGGCGCCACGAATACACCAATTGCCTGTTCTGTTATGGGGATAGAGCTGTTTGGGAGTGAAGCAGCTGTTTTTCTTGTTATGATTTGCATTGTCAGTTATTTGTGTTCAGGTAATGCTGGAATTTATTCAGCACAAAAAGTTGAACAGGGAAAGGGACAGCTTTCTTTGCCTCTGTTTGACGACTGGAAAAAGAAGCGTTACAGTAAATAAAATTGAGTGATTACTTTCGACGATTTTCCACTTGTGCTACACTAAATTGGATGGGGTGAATTTATGAAGGAATATCAATATCCGTTGGACTTAGACTGGACAACGGAAGAAATGGTTATTGTGACCAATTTATGGTCTGCCTTAGAACAGGCAAATGAATCAGGGATTACTGTTGAAAAATTTCTGGAAAGCTATACAGCATTCAAAGAAATAGTAAAAAGCATTGGTGAAGAAAAGCGATTGGGCAATGAATTTGAGAAAGCATCGGGCTACTCATTATACCGTACCGTTCAAGAAGCCAGAAAAAGAAAAAACGGAAAGTTAAAAATGGGAGGTTGATCAAATGAAGACAGTAAATGTAGAACAAGTAAAAAACTGGCTGATGGAAGCCGGCGAGTTTATTAAAGAGAGTTTGACAAAAACATTGGAAGTTAAGGAAAAATCTAATCGTAAAGATTTAGTGACTAATATTGATGAAGAGACACAACAGTTTCTTATAAAAAAAATACAGGAAGTTTATCCGAAAGATAAAATTCTTGGGGAAGAGCAGGGCTGCAGTACAATTGATTCTTTAGATGGACGTGTTTGGATCATTGATCCGATTGATGGAACGATGAATTTTGTGATAGAGCAGGAAAATTTCTGTATCATGCTTGGTATATTTGAAGACGGTATTGGACAACTGGGGTTTATCTATGATGTGATGCGCAGTGAATTGTACTGGGGCGGGAAAGAGCTTGGTGTCTATCGAAATAAAGAAAAGCTGTCGGCTCCTGCTCCCGTTGATTTGCGTGACGGTCTTTTAGGCTTCAATGCTTATATGTACGGGGAAAATGTTCATGGGGCAAAAGCGGTGGCAAATGCAAGTATGGGGATTCGGGTGAGCGGATGTGCCGGTCTGGAAATGATTGCACTGCTCAAAGGGAGTCATGTTGGGTATATCTCTAACCTGGCACCATGGGATTATGCACCTGGGATGGTTCTGCTTGAATCTTTCGGCTATCAGTCAACTACTCTTACAGGGGAAGCATTGTCGTTTGATGGAAGAGAATATTTTGCTGCGGCAATGCCGGAGAACCATCAGAAAATTGTTGCAATGTTTAAAGAAAATATGACTGAATAGCAAAGGAATGAATGATTATTTTCAGAAAAAGTATGCACAGTCTAAAGTTTTCAGCATTTATGAAAACTTTGGGCTGTATTTCATGAAAAAAATTTGTTATAATAAACAGTCGGATTTAGATAGTAAATTGTGTAGTAAGCAAACGGATAGGAGCAAACAATGGTAAATTATAGAAATGATATCCGGAACGTAGCAATTATTGCCCACGTTGACCACGGAAAAACAACACTGGTAGATGAGTTATTGAAGCAGTCATCTACATTAGACGGACACACTCAATTACAAGAACGCGCAATGGATTCCAATGCAATTGAAAAAGAACGCGGAATCACAATTTTAGCAAAAAATACTGCTGTTGATTATCAGGGAACTCGCATAAACATTATGGATACACCAGGACATGCGGATTTTGGTGGTGAAGTAGAACGAATCATGAAAATGGTTGATGGTGTCTTACTGGTCGTTGATGCCTATGAAGGAACAATGCCTCAAACGCGTTTTGTTTTGAAAAAAGCATTGGAACAGCATTTGACTCCAATTGTTGTAGTGAATAAAATTGATAAACCTTCTGCTCGACCTGAGCATGTTGTAGATGAAGTACTGGAACTGTTTATTGAATTGGGAGCAGATGAAGATCAGCTTGAATTTCCTGTTATTTATGCTTCTGCTTTGAATGGAACATCCAGTTTGTCAGATGATCCTGCAAATCAGGAAAAAACAATGGGACCAATTTTTGATACAATTATCGAACATATTCCGGCTCCAGTTGACAATAGCGACGAACCGTTACAATTTCAGGTTTCTTTACTTGATTATAACGATTATGTTGGGCGTATCGGAATTGGCCGTATTTTCCGTGGTACGATAAAAGTTGGAGATCAGGTTGCTTTGCTTAAGCTTGATGGAACAGTGAAAAAATTCAGAGTAACCAAACTATTTGGCTTCTTTGGTTTACAGCGTTTGGAAATTCAGGAAGCAAAAGCTGGAGATTTAATTGCTGTTTCAGGGATGGAAGATATCTTCGTTGGTGAAACAGTTACACCGATTGATCATCAGGATGGTTTGCCGATTCTTCATATTGATGAGCCGACACTGCAAATGACTTTCCTTGTTAATAATTCTCCTTTTGCCGGCAGAGAAGGAAAATTTGTTACAGCTAGAAAGATTGAAGAACGTTTGATGGCACAATTGCAGACAGACGTATCTTTACGAGTAGAACCAACAGATTCACCGGATGCCTGGACTGTTTCAGGTCGCGGGGAGCTTCATTTATCTATTTTAATTGAAAATATGCGTCGGGAAGGGTATGAGCTGCAGGTTTCACGTCCGGAAGTTATCGAACGTGAGATTGAAGGAATCAAATGTGAACCTTTTGAACGTGTTCAAATCGATACTCCTGAGGAATATATGGGAAGTGTTATTGAGTCATTGAGCCAGCGTAAGGGCGAAATGCAGGATATGATTCATACGGGGAATGGGCAGATTCGTCTGATTTTCCTTGCACCTGCTCGTGGATTGATCGGTTATACAACAGAGTTCCTGTCTATGACAAGGGGCTATGGAATCATGCACCATACATTTGATCAGTATCTTCCTATGATTCAGGGAACAATTGGCGGACGTCACCAGGGCGCGCTTGTTTCCATTGATACAGGAAAAGCAACTACTTACAGTATTATGAGTATTGAGGAACGCGGAACAGTTTTTGTAGAACCGGGAACAGAAGTATATGAAGGTATGATCATTGGAGAAAACAATCGTGATAATGACCTGACTGTAAATATTACCAAAGCAAAACAAATGACTAACGTTCGTTCAGCAACGAAGGATCAAACTTCTGTGATCAAGAGACCAAAACTTTTAACACTGGAAGAATCACTGGAATTTCTTAACGACGATGAATATTGCGAAATAACACCGGAAAGTATCCGTTTGCGTAAACAAATTCTAAATAAAAATGAACGTGAAAAAGCTTCTAAGAAAAAGAAAAAAGCTGACTAAGATTGCCTGGTAGTTGGTAAATGCATTAAGAGAATAGATTAATTACAAGTAGGATGAGACTAAAAATAGTCCTAAAACAAAAACGGAAATCAAAAAATCTGTTGAACAGATTTTGATTTCCGTTTTTACTTATTTTTTGATGATAACTACATCCTATCTAGTTTCCAAATGATGATAACGGATTCTCATTGATCGTTTTTAACTGTCGAACGTGCTAGTGAGTTCGATCTAAACAAACCTTTATATGCCCAAAAATGAGTGACTGTGAGTTTAGACACAAACTCTCTTCATATCTAAACACTCATGCGTGTTTGTCCGCCCTCTAACCAATGAGTTGAAAGATTTTATTCTGCTAATTGTTGGACTTTTCGACTACTGAAGATACTTTGTGTGTAGAGAAATAAAGGAGTACCTATGTCATCTTCTCCAAGCTTTTCGAGAAGATGAGCGCCGAAAAGCTGAAGTAGCTCCAACAAGGTTAGTAATGAAGCAGAAAGTATTATTTTTTGACAGTAAGATAACCTAATTTTAGGCTGCTAAGCTTCTCATTCTACTGATTTAAGTTGAAAAAAAGCACTGGTATCAATTTTTACTCAGTACTTTTTTAGTTGCTCTTAAGCTTACCTTTTTCATACAGCATCTGTTACGTACTACACAGTCAATAATACTGTGTCTGTTTTACGCGTGACAAAGCTTTTATTCTTTTCGTAGGAAACAACTTATCGTATACTAATCAGATCAATGATTTCGGCAGCCTGTTGATCATATGCATTTGGGATGCTGAGCGTTTGAATATTGTTCAGTAAATTACCAGTTTCTTGGGAAACCCAGTCAGGATCTGATTCATATCGTGGGTCTTGATAGTGATTTGGAATTTTATAAAAACGAATTGAACCATTATGGTTAGACAGATAGGTTACAATCACTGTAGAAGCCATTGTTCCATCCATACTAAAGCTAAGTTGGAAACTTGGTTCCGTCAGTGTCTGTGAACCGTTAAATGGTAGGACTTGGGCACCGGCTGCATTTTTAGTTACTGAGACTTCAATCGGTTGCCCTGTAATGCCATAGTATTGCAAAAGTGCTTCGGTCACACGTGCGTATTCAATCTGTTCTTCAGAGTAGCCTGCTAATGGTGTGGGTACAGTTGCCGTATTTCCTTGCAATACTTCGGCCATCACGTCTGCCTCTTCTATCGGATAGTTCCCGGCATAATTTGATGTAATCAGAGACAGCCCACCATTATTATTGACAAATAGATAGAGTTTGTTGCTATTGTTCCCACCAAAAAAATAAGTATCTTCAGCTACTGGTTGTAGAGCAATTTCTGTATTTACATTTACTGTCCGAATCTTATTGCCAGATGTGCTGTTTGCACTATAAATTCTGATTAACTTTGTTGAAATAGTGTTGAAGGTGGCATTGTATTCATACGTTTGTTCACCCATAAGAAAAGTTACTTTACCTGAGTTTCCGTAAGTAAAGTCCAGCGTAACGGAATCTGGCATATTTATTCCATTAAAATAAAAAGCTAGTGGATAACTCAAGGATTCTCTGGTCACTGCATAAGGATAACTTGAAACTTCTTGCTCGGAAGCTTCACCAATCTCTTTTTCCTGATTGATTTTATCCTTTTCATTTATCACAGATTGAGAGTAAATAGAACCGTCAGCATCCTTTACAGTAACTACACCTTTACTAAACATAAGAACTCTGCCAATAGGTAATGTATATTGCTCTCCTGACTTCAGATCTATACCATTGACTTCCGCTAGCTTTTCATGCTTAATATTCACTTTTTGACCAATTGCCCAAAGGGTGTCACCCCATTTCATTGTATATTCCTTCTGCCCATCTACGATTTGGATGGTGTCAGGACTATTGGGGCTCCATTCCTTCGCTAAAACCGTAGAACCTGCAAGCATTCCCAAAATAAAGAGACATCCCGTCAATAGCATGACAGATAATCTTCTCATTTTCTTTACCTCCTTCTATATTTCATTTTGGTTACGATTTCATTGTATTATCTTTACGAAATTATTTCAATAAATATCACATATATTCGTAGTATTTATTTTTAATCTGTATCAGTTTGATTCGATCACCTAATTTTTTTCGATCTCTTACTGTCTCAAGAGAATCGATAGAAAATGTAGATTCTTCGCCATCTTGTTGAATTGCAGAAATGGTAAATTCTAATACCTCACTTTGATCATTTTCTGCCAGCATATGTGGATGGTTTTTATAAGAGACCGTAATAATTTCAAACTCACCTTTATCTACTATTTGTGAACCATATTATTCTTCTAGTTCGGATAAATTTGGCAGCTTCTTAGTGGCTTCTATACTTGTTCCTGCTGTTTCAAGAGTAATGGAAGAGAAAGATATTGTTTTTCTATCAACCTCTTTTTTTTGATTTACTGCTAAAAAAACAGTAATACCAATCACAGCCAGCAAACCAAGAATTAGTCCTCTGTTTTTCATATTCACACCCCAAATGTTTTTTGGTAACTTAAAATCTATTCAGCTAAAACTTTCATTTGATAATTTAATTGTGTTATCTTACGGTGAGGAACGAACATTTTATATTGAGCGGCACCGAGCTGCAATAATTGTTCTTGCGAGTTTCTTTGTTGCGCTTTTTATTGTCGGAGTGCTCAATGATGGTGGTTCTTTGTCAAATCCAACGGTTATTTAATTGATCAGTTTTTCATATTTCTTTGATTTTTAATAGCTTTTATAACAGGTATACTTTTTTTTTCAAGAAAACCAAGAATTGAGATGAGGAAACGAAGTTAGGACAAAAATGAGCTTATCCAATAATGAAGAAGGAATAGATGAAAATGGTTTTTTTAATATTTCAGTTTATCTTGGTATACTTTCAAAAGGACAGCTGTCGGTTAGCCACATTTTCAGGTTTTGAAAGTGTGGCAATTTTCAACATGATTATTGTTCAACCGCGGTCTGTAAAAAAGTACTTATAGTTATCATTATTTTTCTAAGCACTGCATCAAGATAGCAAAAAACTCCATTAAAAATTAAATTTTTCATAAATATTAACAGAGGGTATAATATTTGTGAAGATGATCAAGTTCTTTTCGTATGGTACCGTTTCAAAATTCTTTCTACTAGATTGGTCACCATAAATCCTGCTGCAAGAGAAGCTGCGGTCATAATAACTGTCATTGCATACTGAAACCCTGACATGTAGCTCCCTAGAACAAAGCTTCTGATAGCCTGGTAGGCGGGACCGCCAGGCACAAGAGGAACTATGCTGGGAATATTAAAAAGTATGGTCGGCATTTTTTTCTTTCTTGAAAAATAGATACTGAGCAAACCAATGCAGACTGCACTGAAAAAGTTTGCAAAAACTTCGCCAGCTTCTAAATGTTTAGCTGCAATAAAAAGCATCCAGCCGGCAGCGCCTGTGATTCCACAGGCATTAAGGGCTTTTCTTGGAATATTGGTAATAATACCAAATGTAACAGTACTCAAATAGCTGAATACCAGATTTATCACTACATTCATATCTTTTCTCCTATAAAAATAAAATAAAAATCATCGAAATACCAATCCCGATAGATCCCGCAACAAAGATGGCTTCAGTTGCCCGAGCCATTCCACTGATTAAATGACCGGCAAGTATATCTCTAAAGGCATTTGTAATTGCTACACCTGGAACGAGCGGCATGACTGAACCAATGATGATATGATCCATATTGCCTGCTAAATTCAGCTTCACTGAAAGATAAGCTAAAAAGCCAATTAGGAAAGCGGCAATAAAATCATCAAAAAATTTCAGTTTCAAAAATTTATTGATTACGAATGATGCTGAAAATCCAGCCATACCAATAAAAAAAGTAGGAATAAAATCTTTCCAGGAACCGCCAAAAATATACATCAGTGTACAACTGACAATTCCTGCTGACAAGATTTGCAGAGGTATAGAGAAGGTTGGAGTATTAAAGTCAATCTCGTTCAAATTTTTTTGAAGTTTCTCAATTGAAATCTTTTTTTGCTCAAATTCCCTGGACAACTGATTGACAGTAGCCACTTTCTGGAGATTAATTCTTCGCTCTCTTATATTTTCTAATTGGGTGTAAGGTAATGACTTAAAGCCCATGAAAATGCCGGTTACAGTTACATGGCTGACACTGTCCTTATATCCTGCGTTGGCGGCAATGCGTTCCATCATTTCTTCAGTTCGGTAGACTTCAGAACCATTTTCCATCATAATTCTGCCTGCAGTCAAACAGATATTGAGTATGAGCTTTATTTCTTTATCAATTTGTTTTTCCATAGTAAAGACCTCTATAAAAGTAATTTGATGCAACAAAATTAGTTTACCATTTTTTTAGGGACTATAAAATAAAAGATATAATTGTCTGCACATATTCATTAGAATTTCTTAATGAAACTGAAGAACAAATAAAATATACTTGATTTTTAACTGAATTAGTCCTATGCTTGTCGTAACAAACCAAAGGGGTCTTTTGAACATGGATAAACAGTGGTCGCTGTATTTAGGAAGCAGTTTGATTGTCGTGATTTTACTTAGGAGAGCAATTCTTCAGGAAAAGTTTTTTCTCAGTGGATTTTTAATCACTCTTTTGCTGGTACAGGTGACAGGTGGTATATTATGTTATTATCAAAGTAAAAAGAAAAAGAGAATCCCGACTTCTAAATAGAAGGTTGGGGTTTTTATTTTGCTTGTTTTAAGAAAAAATGAGATGGAAGCTATGGAAAATACTTCAAATATTGAATAAATACCAAACCTTTCTTGAAGAAAGATAGAATTTATTGGAGCGGTTGTCTTTTTAGAGTATACTAAAGGTAAATATTATTGTTGATAAAGGAATGAAGAATAATGAACGTATTAATGATAGAAGATAATGAATCAGTTTCAGAAATGATGCAAATGTTCTTTTTAAATGAAGGCTGGAAAGCAGTCTTTGAATATGATGGAAAGAAAGGTCTGGACACATTTCTTGAGCATCCGGAAAAATGGGACATGATTACACTTGATTTGAATCTGCCTACAATGGATGGGATGATGGTGTGTCGGGAAATTCGTAAAATTTCTCAGACGGTTCCGATTATTATGCTGACAGCAAGAGATTCAGAAAGTGATCAGGTAATTGGTTTGGAAATGGGAGCCGATGATTACGTAACGAAGCCTTTCAGCCCATTGACTCTGATTGCAAGAATAAAGGCTCTTCATCGACGTTCTGAAATTGTTGAGCATGTGGCTGGGGATGAAGAATCTGATGAATCGTTCGATGTTATGACACAACATTTCAAAATGAATACAAAGACGAGAGAGGCTTATTTGGATGATCAGCTGATCGAAGGTTTGACACCTAAAGAATTTGATCTGCTCTATACACTGGCTAAAAAGCCGAGGCAGGTCTTTTCAAGAGAACAGCTGTTGGAAATGGTTTGGGATTATCAATACTTTGGTGATGAGCGAACTGTGGATGCTCATATCAAAAAACTGAGACAAAAAATTGAAAAGGTAGGTCCTCAGGTTATTCAAACAGTTTGGGGAGTAGGGTATAAATTTGATGATTCTGGGGTAGCTTCATGAAATACCTGTATCAGCAGCTTTTGGCTTTTGGGGGCCTGATTCTCTTAATCATAGTTATTGTTGGAACGTCATTTACACAGATGACGAAAAAAACAATGCAGGATGCAAATTATGATCAGCTTTTCAGGTATGCGGAAGCCGCACTTAAAGCTAAGGATTCGTTCAGTCCAGCACTTTTTACAGAAACTGAGCGGGTAAATTTGGCTTTTCAATTTACTGAAAATACATTTGAAACTCAAAACCTTCAGTTTGTATACCTGGATACTAATATGAATAGAATATTTCCGGAGCAGCTTGAAAAGCCTTTGGAAATTAAAATTTCGGATGCTGAGCTGGAGAGGATGGCTAAAGGTGAAACGGTTTACAAAACAATTGACAAAGATATTTATGGAAATAAAAATGCAACCTCATATGTGATTACACCAGTAACTTATAGTTATGGCGGTAATGAGCAGAGCAATTTGGCCGGTTATTTAATGGTCACTCAGCCTGCAAAAAACGTTACTGACAGTGTGAATGAAGTAACATCCAATTTATCCAAGGGCTTTATTATCTCAAGTGTGGTTGCTGTCATAGTGAGTTATGGGTTTGCGGCCTTTCAGGTGCAGCGGATTAATCGTATGAGAAAAGCTACCCGTGAGATTACTAATGGTAATTTTGATATTAAGCTGCCTGTCCATGATAAGGATGAGTTTGATGATTTGGCTGAGGATTTTAATAAGATGGCTGAATCGCTGGCATATTCACAGGAAGAAATTGAACGGCAGGAAGAACGGCGAAGACAATTTATGGCAGATGCTTCCCACGAAATGAGAACTCCGTTAACGACTATCAACGGACTTCTGGAGGGCTTGGAATACAACGCCATACCGGAAGATCAAAAAGAAAATGCGATTAAGCTAATGCAGAATGAAACGGCACGACTTATTCGACTAGTTAATGAAAATCTTGATTACGAAAAAATAAGGACAGACCAGATTAGTATTGTCGTCAAAAAATTTAATGCAACAGAAACATTAAAAAATATTCTTACTCAGTTGCAGGGGAAGGCTGAAGCAGCAGGAGATACGCTGTATTTGGATGCAGAGGAATCTGTTGATGTTTATGCTGACTATGATCGCTTTACTCAGGTTATTGTGAATATTGTTCAGAATGCCATTCAGTTTACAACGGATGGAGAAATACATGTGAGTCTGGAAAAAGGATATCTGGAAACAATCGTAAAAATCTCAGATACTGGAATAGGAATGACAGAAGAGCAGTTGAAAAATATCTGGGATCGCTACTACAAAGCTGATCCATCCAGAAAGAATACGAAATATGGAGAGTCCGGATTAGGATTGCCGATTGTACAGCAGCTGGTTCGTCTTCATAAAGGAAAGATTGCCGTTGAAAGTGAAATTGGCAAAGGAACAACCTTTACCGTAACCTTCCCGGATATTGAAGTGGAAAAAGCTTAAAAAGCTAGTGGTCTGACCACATTATAAATTATAATAAAAGATAGTCTATAAATGATATTCAATGATAGAAAATTTCAGCTTGTATACTTCAATGACAAGAACGAGCAGCTGTTAGTCCCGTTTGTGCAGGAATAGTTATGCAAAGCTATGATGGGAATAAATTCGTCAAAATTATTCTATATACGAAGAGATAGCTGTATGCAGATGACAAGCTTTGAAGGTATAAACATTCAAGATTTAAACGGAGTCTGCCTCTCTTGATCCAGTAAAATGCTAGACGAATGATGATCTTCGAATGTGAAACATTCATTCCATAATTGGAGCAGTTGTTCATTTATATTGGCACATGTCTAATAGTCTGGTGTATAACTTGCTGCGCTTGTCGCAGCTTAAGGTCATACAAGAACTTGCGCCTGCGCTTCTTCAGATGCTCGCTGCATACCCAGTAGTCTCATATGTAATACTACTGGGTATGCTCCACGTTTCTTGGATTAGAAGCATATCTTGTTTTTAACGTGTAATACACTAGCTGGAAGTACACAAAAAGTTCTGAGTCAAAAACTCAGAACTTTTTTTAAACCTTATATAATTAGCTGATTTTCTTATCAACGTAAGGACTGTTAACAATTTTTTCATCAGCGGTAACTAGCCAGATTGAAATATTTGCTTTCTTTGTCAGAACTTTGAGAAGGGGAAGAAGGAGCTGCGTTTGGAATACTGTCAGTTTTGAAAAATCGTTGAGGAGGATGATTTTTTCTTTTCCTGATAAGATCATCTGAAGCAGCTGCAGTTTAACTTGATCAAGGAGAGAAAGCTCATCGAATTTTTCTAAAAAGGTAGACATTGAGAAATCGAATATTGAGAGCCATTCTCTGAGAACGGCTTTATGATCACTAAATTTGATTGAGCTGCAGAAAAAAAGATTTTCTGTAATTGAAAGATGGGGGAAAAAAGCTGCTTCATCCACAATGAGTCCCATCTGCTTACTATGCTTTTGGAGGACTGCTTCAATGAAATGAGGTCGTTCTTTTTCTATGTTCTCTTTTTCTTTAAAGAAAGCATAGACACTATGATTCGTTGAATCTGAATCATCAATCTGTGAAATTATATAATTGTAATCTGTGGTAGAGGCTGTATGAATCATTTAAATCACTTCCCAAAAAAATTTTTATTTCGATAAATACCCCAGTTAGTGAAGATGATGGAACAGCTTACTGTAATTAATAAGAGAATAAGGCTGTTCTGGATAAGTCGTTCACCAATTTTATTAAATGAAAGTGTCTGCGTTCCCATTGATATCACTTCGGCAGTCTGATTTGTGTCCAAACTGCTGGAGGGGACAGACTCTGTGATTGTGGCATGAATGCCCAGGCGAAAATCTTCACGTTCAAGTAAAGAATGAATCTTCAGTAAAACAGCTTCGTATGTATTTTGAAAAATAATCAGCAGCAAACTGACAAGAATTAATGAACTGAAAAGTAAAAGAATGATTTCCAGCAAAACCTGCATCATAATATAGATCTCCGAAAATCCAAGTAAACGCCATTTCTTTATCGTAGACTGGCGGCTGGTAATCCCAAAATAGGAAGCCGCGATAAGGGCTGCTAAATATACAAAAATAACACCTATATAGCCGTACAGATAAAATGAATTCCAGCTTTGATAGGAGGTGATTGTAGCTTGATCAGGAGAAAAAAGGATTAGCCGATCAATTCCCAGCTTATTGATATCAATTAGATTGAGTAATATATTTGCTGTGAGTAAAAAAACAGAAAAGACTATGATGGAAAGTACAGTAGATTTTCTGTAGTAAAGTAAATCTGCAAAAGCATAACGAATGCTTTTCAAAAGTCATCACCTCTTTAAATGCTTATATTTAAAATTATAGAAAAAGAATATGAATTAATCATGAAGAACTAACAAAAAAGCTGGAACAATTTAAAAGCGTTCCGTAATTTTTCATCACGAAACGCTTTAATAATATAAGCTTGTTTATTGCTGATTGCCATATCCCTGATACGTATTAGTAATATATTCATCGACAGTAGATTTCCCGTCATTTTTACTGAAGGCACTTGTTGACTCGTCGCCTTTTTCTTTCTCGATTTTTACGATCTGTTCCAATTGGCCTTTGTAGTTGTAGGATGTAGGATCAACTGTTTTAAGTCCACTCTTCGTATAGAACCGTAGAAGATCACCTGAGTTAATTTGATCTGACATGCTAAGCTGTGTATTCGCAGCTTCCTTCATTGCTTCTGCTTCCTGCTGCACCTCTTCTGATGGCTCTACAAGCAACCTGCCTGTTGCTGTTTCATAAATGTTTGAACCAAGCATTGTATATTTGGAAGAAACATAATTGCCGTTTCTAAAGGCAACAATCTGATCATGAGCAGAAGAGAAAAGGTCTTGTCCAAGCAGAATATAATTCTCTGTATCTACTCCCAACAAATGGAGCAGAGTAGGTAAAGCATCCACTTGCCCACCATACGTAGTGTTAATCCCTCCATCTTCTTGTCCAGGTATGTGAATCATATAAGGAACACGCTGCAGTTGAGCATTGTCGAAGTCATTCCATAAAGATTTTGATTTACCCAACAGTTCTGCCAAATCCTTCGTTCTTGAAGAAGAGATTCCGTAGTGATCTCCATACAGTACGATTACAGAGTTTTCATATAAACCGGAAGCTTTCAGATAATTAAAGAACTCTTCAACTGATTTGTCCAGATAGTTTGCTGTAGCAAAATATCCGTTAATTGTTTCGTCAGGCGTGTCCGCAAGTGGGAAGCCTGCTTCGTCATCTGTAAACTGTGAATAAGGATAGTGATTTGAAACAGCCAGGAATTTTGTATAGAAAGGCTGTTGCAGATGTTCCAGATATTGAACAGACTGCTCAAAGAAGGGTTTGTCATGCAATCCGTACTGGAACGAATTTTCATCGGTTACATCATAATAATTGGCATCAAAAAAGTAATCGTACCCTAAATGCTTATAGGTTTCATTTCTGTTCCAGAAGTTACCGGCATTTCCGTGGAAGACGGCGCTGGTATAGCCCTGTGTTTGATCAAGAATGGCTGGAGCTGCTTCAAATGTGTTTTTCCCGCCAATTTGAGTAAACATTGAACCCTGACTCAAACCGAATAATGAATTTTCAAATAAGGTTTCAGCATCACTTGTTTTTCCCTGCCCTACTTGGTGGAAAAAGTTTTCAAAGCTAAAGGTACTGTTGCTGTGATACAGGCTGTTTAAAAATGGCGTCACTTCATGTTCAACACCATTCTCATCTTTTAATTTATAATCAATGATAAATTGCTGCAGACTCTCCAAATGGATATAGATCACATTTTTACCTTTGGCAATTCCAAAGGTTTCGTCGTTAGGAGCGGCATAGTGGTCATTCACATATTCTTCAACAGCAACCATATCACTGTCGCTGGCTTCTGCTCGAACCTGATTGGTCTGGTAGGTTTTTACTCCGTCATAAACGGTAAAAGCATTTAATCCTAAAAATTTCACGATATAGTCACGAGAGAACTCTCTCCCTAAAAGTTGAGGACGCTCTGTCTCGGCAAGAAACAGATTGAACAGGAAGAAGGCAGCGGATAACAGACTGATTGAAACGGCGACTCGTGCTCGAACCGGTCGGTCTTCCATTTTGATCTTTTTAGTAAGAAGAAGTCCACCGACAATGATAAAGTCAATCCAGTAGAAAATATCGTAAGCTCTGAATAGCCGAAGGGCACTTTCTCCAAGACCACTAGCAACTTTTCCGGCACCAAGCATTGTGTTAACTGTAATAAAGTCAGTAAACTCTCTGTAATAAACTAGGTTAGAGAATAAGAGCAAGGTCATCAGGAAATAAATGACCATCATTGTGATATAGGCACGCCTTGTTTTACGTACATATAGAGCGACTGCCAATAGGAAAAATGTAGTGGCAATTGGATTTATTACTAAAATGATCCACTCGTTGAAGTTTTCCAGTCTTAAATGAAAATCTGTTGTGTAAGCCAAAAGGTTCTTGAACCATAAAAGAACCCCCACTGTGGTAAAAAGACCCAGACGCGTATTTAAAAAGTGCGGTAATCTAAAATTTTTCCAGCCTGATAAACGACCGGATGCTTTTTTTTCTGTGTTTAATTGGTTATTTTTCGTTAACATAATAATTCCTTTCCAACATTAAGTTCGAAAAAAACACTGAACATGTTTTCATGAAAATAGTTGTTTGCATACAGATAATTTTACCTTTTTCGCTGTTTACTGTCAATTATCCGTATAAGTATTTGCTTGTTTTGTCCGTATTTTTGTGAAACTTTAATAATCTGGGTGAATAAAGACATATGCTTCTTTTTTTGCTATACTTTTTTATGCAAAGCTGTTCTCATTTCTATGACTGATTATTTGAAGGATACGGCTAATTACTTTGGAAAGAACCAGGTGAAAATAAATGAAAATACAAGTGACAAAACAGGCAGTCAGTAAATTGATGAAAGGCTGTCCTCTGATACAGGAAGAGGATCTTCTCCACCCATTGGAGCAGTTCCCAAAAGAATGGGTCACATTTACAGATTCTTCAAACCGATTTATCGCTTACGGGTATTTGGCGAATCAGAACAAAGGAATCGGCTGGCTGTTAAGCTGGAAAAATGAATTGACTGCTTCTTTTTTTGATAAACTTTTTCTCAAGGCCAAGGAAGCACGCAGCTTTTATTTTAATGATGATAATACAACTGCTTTTCGTTTGTTTAACGGAGAAGGAGATGGGTTAGGCGGCTTGACTGTTGACTGTTATAACGAATTTGCAGTTTTTTCATGGTATAATGATACAATTTATGCCAACCGGGAAATGATTATTGCCAGTTTTCGTAAAGTTTTTAAAAATATTGAAGGAGCCTATGAGAAAATTCGTTTTTCGTCTGACCAGCTGCCGGAATCTCAGAAAATGTTTGGCAAGAATGCTTCAGAACCACTTATAATAGTAGAAAATGGCGTTTCATATGCTGTCTATCTTAACGAGGGGCTGATGACCGGTATTTTCCTTGATCAGAAGGACGTGCGAAGTGAACTGGTTAACGGTTATGCTGCAGGCAAACAAGTATTAAATATGTTCAGCTATACCGGGGCATTCTCGGTTGCTGCAGCAATGGGAGGAGCAGCTGAAACGACCAGTGTTGATTTGGCAAAAAGAAGCTCGCCTAAAACAGCTGAGCAATTTGCTGTCAATCAGTTTCCGCTGGATCATCAGAAGATTGTTGTGATGGACGTTTTTGAATACTTCAACTATGCGAAAAGAAAAGCTTTCACATTTGATTGCATTATTCTGGACCCTCCAAGTTTTGCAAGAAATAAAAAGAAAGTATTTACAGTTGCCAAAAATTATGGCGACTTGGTAAAGCAGTCCGTTGATATCCTTTCAAATAAAGGAAGTCTTATCGCTTCAACAAATGCGGCAAATATATCTCTGAAACGATTTAAAAAGATGGTGGAGGAAGCACTCTGTGATAAGAATGTCCGCTATAAAATAGAAGAAATTTATCAGCTCCCAGCAGATTTTAAAGTAAATCCTGATTTTTCCGAGGGGAACTATTTAAAGGTTCTATTATTGAGAATAGAAAAGTAAAAGAGAAAAATTAAGGGACAAAGACCACAGGGATACATACACTGAAGGGGCATCTCAACTTAGGAATTTCTGTTATAGAAGCTATGACAGCTTGTTGTAGTGCATATAAGCTATATTAATCTAGGGTGTGTCTGAAAACTCAAGCGGCGAATAGTTTGATGATTTTTATCGAACTCCTCATCATAAATACTCGGGACTGTGACATAAGTATATCTGAGATACTTAAAACCGAATAAACGGTGTTCCAAAGCCCCTCCATGCTTCGAGGATCGGAACGAAGTGAGAACCTTAGACGCAGAAGCTGTCTCTTCGGAAATAAGTCGAACTATACTGAAAAATTTGAATGCTACTAACTTTTCAGACACGTCCTAATTATTTGGTAAAAAACAGGAGTTGAATTGTTGCCTGTTTTTTATTTCTGTTAAACTTTATCTGCGAGGTGGAGAGTAATGGCAAAGAAACAAAAAAAACACAAGACAAATGCAATGAGAATTTTGGAGCAAAAAAAGATATCCTATAAAGAGTACGAATTTCCATGGAGTGAAACCCATCTGGGAACAGATAGTGTTTCAGCTTTAATTGGAGTCAATGAAGACAGAATTTTTAAAACGCTCGTAGCTGTAGGGAATAAAACGGGTCCGATTGTTGCAGTTATTCCGGGAAACAAAGAGTTGGATCTGAAAAAGCTGGCAAAGGCGAGTCATAACAAGAAGGTAGAAATGCTTCTTTTACGAAATTTGGAAGAGACAACGGGCTATATTCGTGGAGGCTGTTCTCCAATTGGAATGAAAAAGCTATTTCCCACTTACTTTGCTGTGGAAGCAGGAATGTATTCAGAGATCATTGTTTCTGCCGGTCAAAGGGGACTTCAGTTTGAGCTGTCACCAAGAGATATTATTGAGGTAACAAATGCTGAAGTGTCGGATATTACTCTGTTATCGGAAACCTGAAAAAAACGGATGTAATAGACTGTAAAGAAGGAATACTGTTCCAAATTTAAACAAAATAGATTATTTCATTATTTTTTGTAATGCCTGTTTGGCTAAATTGTCTGCACCTTTATTTTTGTTTTCCGGAATCCATTGAATGATTAAAAGAGTAAACTGCTGCTCCAGTTCCTGAAATTTTTTTAAATAGGGTTGAAAATCAGAATTTCCTGTATATTTTTTTTCGATGGTTTGAACAACTATTTTACTGTCTGAATGCAGTAGAATTGTAGTCTGAGTGTAGTGATGCTCAATCAGCCACTCTATGGCAAGAATTAACATTCTGAATTCCGCTTCATGATTGGAGCATTCGCCTAATGGAAAATGCAGCTGTTCATGGATTCCTTCACCAGTGGCAACCATTCCGCCGCCGCTTGGGCCCGGATTTCCTTTTGTTGCAGCATCGACATAAATTCGTAACATAAATATCTCCTTATAATTTTCAGATTAGCAGCTAAATGTGATACTATTATAGCATATGAATTTTTAGATAAGGGGTCAGCGTATGAAGCAAAAAAAATATTTTTGGCAGCCGGAGCTGTCAATGACCATTATCTATTGGTCCTGTACTTTTGCAATATTGTTTATGAGCCTGATTTTGTCATTGGAGAATACAAAACCCTATTTGGTTAGTAATATAGTCATGGTCGTTTTCTTTATATTTGTTTTTTTAGGGATCAAGCGTTATTTTAAGTTAACAGAGAAGAGTATAATGATCCAGTATTTACTACCATTTTATAAAAAAGAACTTTCGTTTGAAGAGATTTCTACAATTAAAGTAGGCATAAAAAGTATTGAAATAAATTCCACTAGATTGTCTTCAAAGCCGAAGCTTTTCATTATGACAAAGAAACAAAAAGAACAGCTGATAGAAGTATTAAAAGAAGAAAGAGCATTTCAAGATAAAATTATTTATGATGATCAGTTAAAATTGGGTGAACAATAGATAACCATTGGAGAAACGAACTGTAAACGGGTAAAGTTTATAGTTCGTTTCTGTTTAATTAACTTTCCATTTACAAAAAAATAAGCTAAGATAAAAAGGAACTTTTAAAAAAGGGAGTTGTACCTATGTGGAAAAGTGAGCTGCAAAAGAAAGAAAGTTATGAGTTGATGCTCCAGCAATTAAGCGGACTTACCGAAATTGAGCATAATAGTATAGCAAACTTGGCAAATTCCTCTGCTTTACTGGGAGAGACATTGCCGGAAACTGTTTTTGCAGGATATTATTTATTTGATGGGACTGAATTGATTCTTGGTCCCTTTCAGGGAAGAGTCTCCTGTACCAGAATAAAAATGGGAAAGGGCGTCTGCGGTGAAGCTGCTGAAACCCGTGAAACACTGATTGTTGAAGATGTAAAGAAGCACGGAAATTATATTTCCTGCGACTCGGCTGCTCAATCAGAAATTGTGGTCCCAATGGTTAAAGAGGGGATGCTTATTGGTGTGCTTGATATTGATAGTGGTGTGACCTCAGCGTATGACCGAATAGATCAGGAATATCTGGAAAGATTTGTTCAAGTGCTAATAGAGCATACAGAATTTTAGAAAAACAGAAGCATTGTCTTCGCACAGTAAACTCATTTATGAGATAATTCAGAAAAGTGGATAGGAGATAGTAAGCTGATGGAAATCTATTTGAATTTCAAAACAGAAGCAGCAGAGGTCATTAAATTTTACGAAAAAGTTTTTGATACAAGTACAACCAGTATCATGACTTTTGGTGAAATGCCGGAAGATCCTGAACACCCAGTAGCTGAAGAAGCGAAAGATCTGATTTTAAATGCAAGTATGATTATTGAAGGAACTTATGTCATGTTTTCTGATGTTCCTGAAGGGATGGGGCTTCCTTTAGTTGTAGGGAATAATGTTTCGCTGGTTGTCAGTACGGATGATGAGGATAAAATTGAACGGGAATTTAACCTTTTGGCAGAAGGTGGAAATGTGACAATGCCTCTTGGACCAACATTTTGGACAAAGAAGTATGGCATGGTAACAGATAAATTCGGTATTAACTGGATGTTCTCTTATTATAAAGAAGATGTTTAACTCTGGAGCCAAATGAATCCGCAACGTTGTGAAATGAATCAACTCAATAGAAGACAGAACAGGGGAATGGACAATTTTTTTCTTGGGATGTAAGGGAAAGATTGTTTACTTGGGGATGGAAAGATAGTTGAAATTTTGATACTGAAATCTGGATTGCTATCCAGATTTCAGTAATGTTTAATTTTATAGCTGGATTATAAAAAAAATCTGATTTGGAAGCTGTTTTTCTTATTTTTCAATTGAAGTATGGATGTTCTTTAATTCAATAGAAATGGATTAGAAAATGGGAGTAATTTCTTTATTTGAAAGAGAAAATCTGTTATACTATGAGGGTAGCATCCATCTGGGGGCGTTACGGATTCGACAGGCATAGTTGAGCTTGAATTGCGTTTCGTAGGTTACGTCTACGTAAAAACGTTACAGTTAAATATAACTGCTAAAAACGAAAACAATACTTTCGCTCTAGCTGCGTAAAACCAGCGGGTGAAGATCCTCCCGGCATCGCCCATGTGCTCGGGTAAGGGTCTCAAATTAAGTGGGATACGCTGAATTTTTCCGTCTGTAAAATTTAGAGGAGATCATCAGACTAGTGAAAGCTTGGGCCAGTTGTGCGGCATGAGCTTTAGCGAAATCTAAATAGTACAACTATGAGCGTAGATATTTAAGTGGCAATATGTTTGGACGCGGGTTCGACTCCCGCCGTCTCCATAGAGTTTTAATAAAATAGAGCTAGAAACGTTGATTTGTTAGGGTTTATCAATTGTTTCTAGCTCTTTTTATTCGGACTAAATGCCATATTAAATGCCATTTAAATTCCAGTGTAACTGGCAAACAAGGCAGCAGTTCTTTCTTTTCGTTCTTTGGTCATATGAGCATAGATGTTCATTGTAGTTTAAATGTCCTGAACGATTCTGAATTTCCTTGATTGAAGCGTCGGCTTCAATCAGTGAGAGCGCCTAAAACCATGAGTTATGATTTTCTTAAGCTTATTTTTTTGCATATGCGATCTAAATATTTCTTTGTGACAGCAGGCTGCAAAAATTCATTTTCAGAATTAGAGAAAAGCAGCTGATTTTTATTTATCATATTAATGCCAAAAAATAAATACTGCTTCTTTGTGTTTTACGCCATTCTTTTAGTATTCCAAGTGGGTTTTATCGTCAACATGAATAAATCGCTTTAGATTACTTGTTTTTGGCGTTTGAATGATGAGTTTTGACTCTTCACCACGAGTTAGAGTTTTGTTCATTCGGATGATTTGTTTTTCAAAATTTATATCTTTCCATATTAAAGCTAAAGCTTCGACTTTTTTCATTCCGATAAAAGCTGACACTCTAAATAAAGTGTACATTTTCGGGTTATTTTTTCTAAATATGAGAAAAAGAAGGAAAGTTCTTTTTAGAATAATAAATCGCCTCTTTTTCATTACTATTATTTTTAGCTATCAGCAGTGTAATGAGTTTAGTTGGATTGTTGGCTATATCAAGTTAATCTGAATACTATAATCAAACACTATGTCGGCATAATTTAAGACTATTTTAGAACATTTTAATTTCTTAGCCCATAAGTTTATCGCTTCTTGACAATGTGTAGTATTAACTTCCTCTCTCCCTGTTTCTCTAAAATAGGGAGTTTTTTCAATAGTTATCTTTTTGGTAACCCCTTCATTCTAAAAAGTTTACCTCTGAACTATACTGTTCACGCACTTCTCTAGCCAGCTGCGAATCAGTGATCAAGGCAGTTAATTGATCCAATGCAGCAAAAGTAGCAATTGATTTTTTTTCAAATTTACTGCTGTCAACCAAGGCAATTGTTTGCGAAGCAAATTCAACCATTCGTTTTTTCAGTTCGACTTCGTAAAGATTAAAATCGGAAAGTCCGCCTGTTGTTGAAATTGCATAAGAAGAAGTGAAAAGTGTATCAATATTTACCTTCCTTAATATCTCAATGCCCAACACACCTTCTACTGCATTAGAGGTTCCTTTTACGACGCCACCAATCAAAATTACAGTCAAGTTCAAATTTTCCTTGAGTAAAGAAGCCGTGCGTAACCCATTTGTTAGAACAGTAATTCTTAAATCGGATTGACTAATGAGTTTAGCTAATTCATAACAAGTGGAACTAGCATCCAAAATAATACATTTGCCGGTTTTGATTAGCTGAAAAGCAATCTTTGCAATTTCAGCTTTTTTTTCAATGTTTTTTTGTTTTCGAATATCATAGTTTTTATCAACCTTTATCACTTCGTCTTCTTTCGTACAAACGGCACCGCCGTGCGTTCGAACCAACATATTGTTCATATCGAGATAATTCAAGTCAGATCGAATCGTTGCTTTTGATACGTTAAAAACCTCTGTTAGTTCATTTACAGAGACAGATCCCGTTTCTTGAAGTATAGATAATATTTTATTTCTTCGCTCACTTGTATACATAAAAATTCCTCCGAATTCTCTCTATTCTCCATAAATTATAAACAATATCTTTAAACCATACAACTTTTTCCTTTCGTTTTGTCTTGTGATGTAGATAATAAATTAGAATGATTACTAACTGAAGTAAATTTTTGTTAAATCGAAAATAATCGAAAGTAAACGAAATTGAATGTTGACAAAGCGAAATCTCGATATTATTATTAGGGTATAAAAAGAAAGGAAGTGATGGAAATGAAAATTGGAATTGGCTCAGACCATAATGCGTTTGAGATGAAACGGCAATTGCAATCATATATTCAATCAAAAGGAGTTGAAGTGATTGATTACGGCTGTTTTTCTGCTGAAGAGGTTGATTATCCAGATATTGCTTTTCACGTGGCGAATGCTGTACTGGCGCAAGAAATTGAACGCGGGATTCTGTGCTGCGGTACTGGGATAGGAATGGCAATGGCAGCAAATAAAATTCCAGGTGTTCGTGCAGCACAGGTACATGATACGTATTCAGCAGAGCGAGCACAATTAAGCAATAACGCACAAATTATCACATTAGGCTCCAAAGTTATTGGTATAGATGTAGCGAAGAAAATCGTTGACGAATATTTATCAGTTCAATTTGAAGGGGGCAATAGCGAAAGAAAAATTAATCAAATTATGGAAAAAGAAGCAGAATTTATAAAAAAATAGTAAAGGAGAATACCCCATGAAGTTCTTTTTAGATACTGCAAATGTTGAAGAGATCAAACGAATCAATACATTAGGACTAGTTGACGGTGTCACAACCAATCCTACGATTATTTCCAAAGAAGGACGTGATTTTAAAGAGGTGATCACCGAAATTTGCGAATTGATTGACGGACCTGTCAGTGCAGAAGTTATCGCACTTGACACAGAGAATATGGTGAAAGAAGCTAGAGAGATCGCGACCTGGGCAGACAATGTTGTGGTTAAAATCCCGATGACTGAAGAGGGGCTGCGTGCTGTAAATATTTTGTCCAGCGAAGGAATCAAGACAAATGTCACATTAATTTTTACTGTTGCCCAAGGCTTGATGGCAGCTAAAGCTGGCGCAGCATATGTTAGCCCCTTTGTCGGACGGCTTGATGATATTGCGACAGACAGCTTGGGATTAATTAGTAATCTAAAGAAAGTACTGACACAATATGGCTATCAAACGGAAATTATTTCTGCAAGCATTCGCAGCTTAAAGCATGTGGAAGAGGTAGCAGAACTAGGTTCAGACATTGCGACTATTCCAGGAACCCTGTTTCCTAAACTCTGGTCTCACCCATTGACCGATGCAGGAATTCAAGCGTTCTTAAAAGATTGGGAGGCGTTTAAAAAATAAATCACAGAGACAAAGGAGGAAAAAATCATGCGAAGACCAGTTGTAGGAATCAGCTTAAAAATGTATCAAAATCAAATAGATGATGCGCGTGATTTCGCTCATGCAATTGTTGAAGAAGTCGGTGAGAAACAAGAAATTGAACAATTTATGTGTCCTGGTATGGGTGTTCTTTATCCTGTTGCAATGATTTTAAAAGACTCAGAAATAGGTTTGGGGGCACAAAATATCTCTTTTGCTCCAAATGGGGCATATACGGGTGAGTTTTCGGTGGAGTCATTAAAGGATATGAGAGGCAGCTATGCTGAAATCGGACATATTGAACGACGGACGCTTTTTTGTGAAAGCGATAACATGATTAATCAAAAAGTTCGTCTTGCTTTAGCTCATGATGTGATACCGGTTTTGTGTATTGGCGAAACAGAAAAAACAGATGATCATCAGGAAGTCAAAGCAATAATTAAAAAGCAGCTTTTTCTTGATTTATTCCAACTGGAAAATAGTCAGGTTGAAAAAGTTATTTTGGCTTATGAACCAGCTTGGGCGGTGGGGAAAACTAGTGCGGCTAGTGCGGCTTATGTGCATCAGATACATTCTTTGATTCGTGAATGCGTGGCAGAATTATTTGATAAAAAAACAGCTGAAAATATTCGAATTATCTATGGTGGTTCTGTTTCACAAGAAAATAGTGAACGAATTGTATCTGATGACAATGTGGATGGTGTCTTTGTGGGCCGCTTTGGTCATCAGCCTAAACAATATGCTTCGATTGTTAAAATAGTGAAAAAAATAAAGGGGGTTTGACAATGATTGGCATCGTTTTAGTTTCTCATAGTCGAAAGATTACTGATGGAACCAAAGAAATGATCGAAGAAATGAGCGGCATCAATGGGTCTGTACGGATCATCTCAGCAGGCGGCACGGGGGACGGACGTCTTGGAACAAATGCAATTATGATTATGGAAGCCATCGAATCTTTGGCGGCTTGTAATCATATTTTAGTTTTCTGCGATATTGGAAGCGCTATACTTAGTTCTGAAACAGCCATTGAATTGATTGAAGACGAGTACTTGATGAGAAAGATAGAATTAATGGATTGTCCTTTAGTGGAGGGAGCGTTTGCGGCTGCTGTACAAGCAACAGTATGCCAGGAAAAAGAAGCAATTCTACAAGAATTATCTCAATTATGATTTTTTAGCAACACTAATTATAAAAAGAAATGAGGAATAAAGACATGAAATTTCTGAGAAGCATAGTTGGTTATATGATTGCTGGAATTATTGTTATGGCAGTTTGGGGAGAACTGGGAAGTTTTGGTATTTTTGGCGGATATTTAGCAGCAGGAATTATTATTGGTCCAATGTGGTTTATGAATCATTATCTTAATTTGACTGGTAATGAAGAGGACGCAGCATTTGTTGACATGGGGCTGGCAATCGCAATTTGCGGTCTTGCTCGAGACACATTTATGCATGGCGGTTCTGCTCTGTCTGCATCAATTCCCACGATTGCATTAGTTGCAGGAGGTGCAGCTTTTGGCGGGCTGGCTGCAGCGGTTTTTGAAAAAAGCATGTCGGTTGAAAAAGCAGCAGAAGAACAAGCACCAGAACCAGGAATGACTGAAAAAGAGTTAAAAAAACTGGCGATTGAAGAGTAAACCGAAACAATCAAAAAAACAGCGGTCAAATGACTGAAGAGGAGGAAATACAGTGACTATTGGTTTAGGAATTGCAACGTTTTGCGGCGGCTTTCTATTTCCCTTTGTGATCAGAATGGCTTGGGGGAAAATGGTTGAAAAATGGGGACCGGTCGGCGGCTGGATGGCAGCACTATTTATCGTTGGTACCATTTGGTGTATCAATCATGGGATTGCAACCCCGATGATCACACAATCCGGTGCTGCGTGGGTCGATCAGGGACTTGCGGCTGGTGTGGGTGTCTGGGTAGCTTCTGCATTGGTTGGAGGGAATATAAAAAAATCATTTCCTAATATAATTGCAGCAGTATCAGGTGGTGTATTTGGCGGGCTTTTATTATCTTTATTCTTATAAAAAAGGAGACTGGAAAAAATGAAACGATTAATTAACGATGGCTATGATGTAGTAGAAGAAATGTTGGCAGGCTATGCAAAAGCAAACAAAAAATACGTTACTTTGGACGCAGAAAATCGGATCGTTGTAAGTAAGCTGATGAGTGAAGAACCTCGGGTACGTGTGATTGTTGGCGGCGGATCTGGTCATGAACCAATGTTTTTGGGCTATGTCGGTAAAGATTTTGCCGATGCTGCAGTAGTTGGAAATATCAATACGTCTCCTGCTCCAGATGCTTGCTACGAAGCTGTTAAGGCTGTTGATAGCGGCAAAGGGTGTCTTTACGTTTACGGAAATTATGCTGGAGATGTCATGAATTTTGATATGGGTGCTGAAATGGCGATGGAGGAAGAGGGCATTCGTGTAGAAACAGTTACGACAACGGATGATGTCTATTCAGCTAAGGATAAAAAAGATCGGCGAGGTGTAGCCGGCGACTTGCCTGTTTTCAAAGTGGCAGGCAGTGCTGCTGCGAAAGGGTATGATTTAGATCAAGTGAAAGCGGTGACGGAAAGAGCCAATGATAATACGTATTCATTAGGTGTTGCTTTATCTTCCTCTACTTTACCTGTGACTGGAGAAGCGATTTTCCAAATGGATGAAGGTGATATGGAAATTGGTATGGGCCTTCATGGCGAACCCGGGATTGAAAGACGAAAAATTGAAAAAGCAGATGTGATTATTGATGAGATTATGACAATCATCTTAGAAGATGCACAATTAAAAGCGGGTGATGAGGTCTACATTTTGGTCAATGGGTTAGGCGCACTGCCTTTATTAGATCAATATATCTGTTATCGTCGTGTGGATCAACTTTTGAATGAGAAAGGAATTGTGATTCATCGGACAGATGTCGGAAACTATGCAACATCAATGGATATGGCAGGTATGTCCGTAACGCTGATGAAATTAGATGATGAGATCAAAGAATTACTTGATGCTCCTTGCGATACCCCTTATTACAAATTATAGATAAATTTGCAAAGCTGCTTTCTTGTTTTCATTTGATTCGCAAGAAAGCAGCGGGTCTAACGAACGCCAAGTTCAAGTAAAAGTGATTTTTAAAACATAATGAGGTGGACTTATGAGTGAACAAGTATTTGATAAACAATTTTTTGCGGATAGTTTAGTAAAAATGGCAGAGCTGACCGAAGCTAATCGTGACTATTGGACAAAACTGGATTCAGATATTGGGGATGGTGATCATGGAATCAACTTAAGCATTGGGTTTCGGGAAGTTTCAGCAAAGCTGGCTGAGAAACTGGCAGAATCGCCTGATACTGCTACATTCTTAAAAAAATCCGGAATGATTTTATTAAGTAAAGTTGGGGGTGCATCCGGTCCATTGTACGGCAGCTTTTTTATAAAAATGGGTAAAGATCATATAGGAAAAGAAACGGTCACTTTTCCAGAGTTTGCGGATATGATAAAAAATGGTGTTGAGGCTATCCAATTTCGGGGAAAGGCTGAGTTGGGTGACAAGACGATGCTGGATGCACTTTTGCCAGGGATAGACTATTTACAAGCACATAAAGAGGATACTGATCATTTGGCAGTAATGGAAAAAATGATTGAAATTATGAAAGAGGGAGCCGAATCGACGATTCCGTTGATTGCCAAAAAAGGACGCGCCATGCGTTTAGGCGAACGTGCGATAGGGCATAAAGATCCCGGGGCAGAATCCTCGTGGATGCTGATGAATGTATTCTTGGAACAAATGAGAAAATGAAGGGATTGGGCATGAAAACATGACGGATTTAAAACAAAAAGCAAATGAACTGCGTAAAGCAGTGATCCAATCATTGACACAGGCAGGCTCAGGGCATACCGGAGGTTCTCTTTCAGCTATTGATATTTTAACCATTTTATATTATCAAGAAATGGATATTACATTAAATAATTATGATCAAAATGATCGGGATCATTTTATTCTTTCGAAAGGGCATGCAGCACCTGCTTTATATACTGTATTGGCAGATAAAGGATTTTTCCCAAAAGATGATTTAACTGATTTAAGAAAGTTGGGTTGTCATCTACAAGGTCATCCGGATCGCATCAAAACAAGAGGGGTGGATTCGTCCAGTGGTTCTTTAGGTCAAGGGCTTTCAATTGCTAATGGTTTAGCATTGGCAAAACGTTTGGATAGTATTGAAAAAAACACGTATGTGTTGCTCGGTGATGGGGAATTACAAGAAGGACAAGTCTGGGAAGCAGCAATGACCGCCGCTCATTATAAATTGGATCGAGTGATTGCTTTCATTGATAACAATGGCTTACAGATCGATGGCACCAACGATGAGGTCATGGCTGTCCAGTCAATTGATGAAAAATTTGCTGCGTTTAATTGGCATGTGATTCAAGCTGACGGACATGATTTCACTTCCTTGACTCATGCAATTACTACAGCAAAAAGGTTTACAGACGGGCCGTCGGTTATTGTGTGTCAAACAGTTAAAGGAAAAGGGATCAGCTTTATGGAAAATCAAGTGGGCTGGCACGGCAAAGCACCTTCTCCGACAGAAGCTGAAAAAGCTTTGGCTGAGCTGAAGGAGGTATTTTAAGTGAAAAAAGCCACTAGACAAGCGTATGGTGAAACATTGATAAAGTATAAGGACAAGAAAGAGTTAGTCGTGTTGGATGCGGATTTATCTGCAGCAACAAAAACAGATAGATTTTCAAAAGAAGCACCAGAAAAGTTTTTTAATTTGGGGATTGCAGAAGCAGATATGATTGGGACGGCGGCAGGTTTGGCTTTAGGCGGCAAACGTCCATTTGCCAGCAGTTTTGCAATTTTTGAGGCAGGTCGAGCCTATGAGCAGATTCGTAATGCAGTCGCTTACCAAAAATTAAACGTGACGATTGCTGCAACGCATGCCGGAATTACAGTAGGTGAAGATGGCGGTTCTCATCAGGCAATCGAAGATATTGCATTGATGCGAGTCATACCAGGCATGACAATTATCAATCCGTCTGATGATTTAGAAACCGAAGCAGCGATTGAAGCGATCATGCAACAAGAAGGGCCGGTTTATTTACGATTGGGTCGTTTAGCTGTTGCGCGTATTCATGAACAGAAGAAGCCATTTATCATCGGGCAAGCAGAAATGCTGAGGCAGGGAAATGATGGTACGATTATTGCAACTGGTTTGATGGTACAAGAGAGTCTGGCTGCTGCTGAACAGCTGGCACAACAAGGAATAGAAGTACGAGTGTTGAATTTCTCCACGATCAAGCCGCTGGATGAAGAGCTTGTATTACGAGCAGCGCAAGAAACGCCATGGCTCATCGTTGCTGAAGAACATAGTGTGATTGGCGGTTTAGGCAGTGCCGTTTCCGAATTTTTATCTGAAAATTATCCTACAAAAGTAATCAAAATTGGAATTCAAGACAAGTTTGGTCAATCTGGTGAGCCGGAAGTGTTAAAAGAATTTTACGGACTGACCATAAAAAACATCACTGAAAAAGCAATTCAGGCAGCCAAATAAGAAGAAAAAAAGCAAATGTTCATTATTGACGGCACGAGAAAAAGACAGTAAATCTTACCAGGGTCTATATAATATATAATTGATTCCCGCTGTCTCCATAGAATCTTAATGAATAGGACTGAAACTGTTGACTTGTTAGGGGGGATCAATGGATTTCGGTCCTATCTTATTTAGATAATGTACATTATTTATGTTTATATAATCAGCTGGTTATTATTTTTCAATGGTCTGAAAAATCGGTCGGTTAGGATCAGTTTAAAATACAATGCTAATCCTGCTTAATAGAATTTCAACCATTGTATTAGGGTGTGTCTAAAAACTCAAGCAGCGAATATTTTGATAATTTTTATAGAACGCATCGTCATAAATACCTGCTTATGACCCACATAATCTGTGTTTTTTTCCTTGATTTTAACAAAAATCACTGAAGAATTCGAATGCCACCGACTTTATAGACACGCCATAACCGATTTAAAACTAAGACATGCTTCTAATCCAAGAAACGTGCGGTTGATATGAGAGTAACTTCAAGGATAGATATGTCACATTCAAAGCTTGTCGTCTACATACAGCTATCTCTTTGTATGATGAGCTAGCTTTATTCAAGGAATATTTATCAAGACTACGCATATAGCATGTCTTGTATGTCCCTAAGACATGCGACGAGCATTTGAAGAGCAGGAATGAATTAGTGCTGATTCATCTATATTGGATTGCTTCCATTCTTGAATAAGACTCATTTCCTGTGGTTTGCTTTATTGCTGGTTTTTCTATAATTAGAAGTACCCTCTAGATCCTTTGATGTGAAGCAAGAGGTTAGCAACCATGTGATAAGTAGTAAGACTGCCAGTATTTTCATTATCTATGAGCACCTGCTTTTTCAAATTTTTCTGATAAGTAACTTTTGGTACTCTTGTTATCCTTATTATGAGTAAAAGATATATAGCTTCTTTGATGAAGTTATTATTGAGTCTTTGAATATAATTTCTGCTGATTTTGTGAAAAACTCCTCGGAAAAAATAAGGGTCAACTTTATTTTTAGAAAAAGCTTTTACCGACTTTTATTATTTTTCCTCAATAAATGGCTTCTGATTGATAACTAATATCCGGCTTAATGGCATTTCAAACAACTTGAAGCAACTAAAAAAGATATGATTCTTTATAGACTGTTATCATAAATTTATTTTTATAGGTATGTATCAATGATTTATAAAATCTTCTAATTTATCAGTTTCAGAATCATACATACTGATTTTTTGACCGATAATTTTGATAAAACTAGGGACAAATTCGATTTCATAAGTGTCTCTAATATCTTGAATATCAGGATCAGTTTCTGTATTTTCTGTATCAATGTAATATATCGTAGGAGTTTGTGAATCTATCAACTTATCCAATTCGGCAACAAAGTTTCTGCAATATGAACAGGTAAGACGACCAAAATATACAAATATTGTTTCTTCACTAGATATTTCAGTCAATTTTTGTGTGAAGTCAAGTGGGGATATTAATGACAACGAGTCTGTGTTTTGTTTATATGCCTCTTTCTGTTCAGAAGTTAATGATAGGCTTGAACTGGTAGTTTCCTGTGTTGGGTTATCATTTGTGATTGAATTGCATCCCACTAAAAATAAAGAAATACAAAAATATGCTATCAATTTAAATGTTTTTTTATACATTTGAACGCCTCCGGATTATAAATAGTTTTAATTTTATTAATTTTATGATAACATAAATTATCAAGTAAGGAGGAATAAGAATGCAAAAAGTTTTAAAAGTATTTTCAGTATTCATTATGTTAGTAACAAGTTTGATTGGTTTGTCACAAGTGACATTTGCAGAGACGTCAGAAGCAGAAACTCTTACACCAAAAGAGCAACAAACGGCAGAAGTGGTTCTCGGAGGTATATCTCGTTATGTTGATAAAAATGGTGATTTTCAGCTGAGAATCAATGATATTGAGAATTTGCAAGTAGAATTAGAATCAATAAATGCGTCTGTTTCTGCAATTGAATTGAAAGAGGCTATTGATCGCTTTAACTACTTGATAGTTGCAGAAGACGGCGAAGGAGCGATTTCTAATCTTGTTGAAGATGTGTCAGAAGTTTTACCTGATCCTAATTCACGATTAAGAGGTAAACTGGTTACATGTAGTAATGTTATGGGAGCTATTGGACTTATTCATGCAGGTTCCTATTCAGCGGCTGCTTATCTTTTAGGAATCACAGGTCCAGCAAGTCTTTTAATTCCACTGATTGTTTCTACAGCATACTATTTAGGAGGTTTATTGTGCTAACAGGAGGTATTAAAATGGTGAACAAACTAGCTCAACATTTTTTTGTTGTTTTTTCTATTTTAAGTGTTATGTTTGTTTTAACAGCATTTAGAGATAGCCATACTATATTAATTCCACTTGTTTTCCTATTGATTGTTGTATGTACGATAGTTGCTAATTTATTTTTTGCTGTTTCATCTTTAAAAAAAAATTTTTTCAAGCATGAAAATAAGGTGTTTAGCGTACTAGCTTTGGTACAAGTTGCTTTTATATTAGCATTATATACAATTTTTGTATATTTAGGCTTAGTATAGCATAGATTGAATAGTAAAAAAGACAGGATTCTTTGAATTTACCCAAAAATGAGCTAAGCCAATCAAAAAGGAGAAGTCTAAAGAACAACCTTGTGGAAAACAAGCGGTTCTTTGGGCTTCTCTTTTGAAATCTGTGGATAAAAAAGCCCAAGTTATGGTAAAGTTAAGTCGACAAAAACAAAAACTTTATAACAAGGAGCTGTCTTTATTTTATCATGAATTCTTCTGAGTTGTATCAATCAAAACGTTTTCTTCTTTCTTTTTCTGAAAAACTTTCCTTAGGTCTCTCAAAAACGAAACAATGCTTTATTCGAGAGCTGCTGTATGGCATAAGTAAAGCCCAAACGGTCATCATTTCTGATATTGCTCGGGCACTGGAAGAATCGTCTCCTTTTCAAACAACCAAAAGGCTTTGTCGAAACGCTTCTTCTTTTTCTCACTTTCGCACCCTCCAAGATAACTACCTACATTCCCTTAAAAAGCAGTTGACCGATGACAAGCTTGTTTTTAGTAGACAGTTCAGATATTACCAAGCCGTATGCTCAACACTTTGAGGCTTTCGGTCACGTACACGACGGGTCTAGCGGACGAATAGAAAAAGGCTATACCATAATCAACTTTTCGATTGCTTCTCCTAAGTCAAAACACCCAATCCCTATCTATTCTCATCATTGTTCTGCTGCTGAAGACCAATTTGACAGTATGAACGTAGAAACCATGAAAAGGGTGAACCAAGTGCCTATTTGGTGATCGTTCCTATACATTCGTAATGGATCGTGGCTATGATTCCAAAGCACTCTACCAAGCCTTTACCTAACGAAGTCAACTATTTATTACACGTTTGTGTGGGAAACGATCCCTCTACTATCAAAACAAACGATTGAAGGTTCCTGAATTAGCTCAGCATCGAAAAGGAAAAATCTCCTTTCAAGCAACGATCAAAGGAACCACCCATGACTTAAAAATCAGCCATATTCCTGTTACACTTCCTTGTTTGAAGGGGATAGCTCTAAATAGGGTCATTATTTATGGGGATGGAAAAAAACCAATGAAACTCCTGACAAATAAACCTATTCACTCAAAAAAAGACGTGCTAAGCATTGTTAAATGCTTACTGCACCCGTTGGAAAATCGAGGAATTGTTTCGTGTACAAAAACAAGAAGTTCAACTAGAAAAAATGCGCACTCTTTCACTCAATTCGCTACGACTTGTTTATCGTTTAATCAATTATTTAATCGGTGCCTATTCATTAAAATTGGAAAAGGACACCCTTTTAACTGCACATATTCTCGCATGTTCTAAAGCACATCGGGCGGCGAAAACCGTTGCATTTCACTTGTATCGATTCATTCGTGGGATGGCTCGCTTGTTGGCTTGGGATCATGCAACGCTTAAAGCATTTGCGACGCAGAGACAGACCTCTTTAAACCAGTCTTTTTCTTGTTTTTCAGTTTGAATCTTAAATTTAAATTTTGTTGTGAAATTTGTTCAATTTAGGCAGACTGAAAAAAATAGTTGAATTTTGTATTGTATATTTCACAAAATATTGGTAAGATAAAAAATGATAGCGCTTACTAATATTGGTTGAGGATTACGGGAGAGAACAGGCGATCTGTCACCGAAGGAATAAGCAGCAAACCTCGCAGGCATTTGCTGTGAAGATCTCAGGTAAAAGGACCGTAATCTGACAAACCTCTGGAGAGCATTATGCACCGAAGGAGCAACCCTTGAAAAAGGAGAATCTCTCAGGTTAATAACAGAGGATAACTGCAAGGATTTTTTTGCTGTTATCCTCTTTTTGTCGCGCTCAAAAAGTTAGACGGCAATAATTAAAAGAAAGTGAGGGTGAAGAATGGAGAAAAAGACGTCATTGTATGAATGCCATGTAGAAGCAGGCGGGAAAATTGTTCCCTTTGCCGGTTATCTTTTACCGGTACAGTATCAGGAAACAGGAGTAATCAAGGAGCATTTGGCTGTAAGAAATGAGGCTGGACTGTTTGATGTTTCACACATGGGGGAAGTTCTTTATGAGGGGAAGGATGCGACAGCGAATATCCAGAAACTTTTGACGAACGACTTTTCGAAAATGCCGATTGGACGGGTGCGGTATAGTCTGATGTGCAATGATCAAGGCGGAGTTTTGGATGACTTGCTGGTTTATAAAATGGGAGAAGAAAAATATCTGCTGGTTGTGAATGCAGGCAATCGTGAGAAGGATATTCAATGGATGCAGGAGCATTTATTTGGAGAAGTACATTTTGAAGATGTCTCAGACAGCTATGGTCAAATTGCCTTGCAGGGCCCTGCATCAAGAGAAATAATTAAGAAATTGACTGAAGCAGCTATGATACCGGAAAAATATTATACATTTACGGATAATGCAGTGGTGGCAGGTGTTTCTTGTATCATTTCGCGAACCGGCTACACAGGCTCTTTCGGATACGAATTATATTGCTCATCAGAAAAGGCGCCGGAACTTTGGCGGGCTTTACTGGCAGCGGGTGAAGAGTTCGGATTGGTTCCCTGTGGTCTAGGGGCAAGGGATACATTGCGGCTGGAAACAGCAATGCCTCTTTATGGACATGAAATGGATGAAACCATCACTCCTTTTGAAACGGGCTTAAACTTTGGTATTAAAATGGGAAAAGATGATTTTATTGGGAAATCAGCACTGGTTGGCAAGGAGGCGCCGTCAGTAACCCGTGTCGGAATTGAATTGACGGGGCGTGGAATTGCAAGAGAGCATGTGGAAGTCTATTTAAAAGACGGGGACAAGATCGGAGAAACAACGTCGGGAACCTATTGTCCTTTTATTGAAAAGGCAGTTGCTATGGCAATTGTTGATAAGGACCATTCAGCTGTTGGTACTGAAATTGAGTTGGCAGTCAGGAATAGACGAATTCCAGCAAAAATAGTAAAAATGCCGTTTTATTCGGCTTAATTTGAGAGGAGAAAATGTAATGAGCGAAGTAAAATTTACAAAATCACATGAGTGGGTAAAGGTAGAAGGGGATACAGCGAAGGTGGGTATTTCTGATTATGCACAGGAAGAATTAGGCGATATTGTGTATATTGATCTTCCTGATATAGATGATGAAGTATCAACAGGAGAAGGATTTGCAGATATCGAATCAGTAAAGACAGCATCAGAGCTTTATTCACCCATCAGCGGAACGGTGTCGGCAGTTAATGAAGAGCTTGAAGACAGTCCAGAGCTTATCAACTCAGCTCCATATGATTCTTGGATTATGGAAGTGAAGGATTTGGGTGAGACAGCAGAACTGATGACAAAAGAAGAGTACGAAGTATTCGTTCAAAAAGAATCAGAGAAGTAATAAGCAAAAAATTTGAGGAGGTTGTCAGATGGGCAATTATTTGGGAACGACCGAAAAAGAACAGCAGGAAATGTTAAAACTGTTGGGACTGAATACGCTGGATAAGCTGTTTGAAGAAATACCTGACAAAGTGAAGATTAGTGAACTTAATCTTCCAAAGGGCGGTTCTGAGCGTGAGGTTAAAAGGAAGATGCAGGAACTTGCAGAAAAAAATAAAGTGTTTTCGACAATATTCCGTGGTGCGGGTGCTTACAGACATTATATTCCAGCTATTGTAAATCAGATAGCAGCTAAGGAGGAATTTGTTACTGCATATACACCTTATCAGGCAGAGATTAGTCAGGGGCTGCTGCAGTCAATTTTTGAATATCAGACAATGATTTGTGAACTGACTGGAATGGACGCAACGAATGCCTCTGTATATGATGGTGCAACAGCTGCTGCCGAGGCAATTAATATGTGCATAGAAAAGAAACGTAAAAAAGCATTGATTGCAGCAACTGTTCACCCAATGACACTGTCAACGATTAAAACCTACTATGATTCGAGAGGAATCGAAATTGTTGTCATTCCGGAAAAAGACGGTCAAGTCGATTTGAATAAACTTGAAGAATTGATGGATGAAACTGCAGCATGTGTGCTGGTTCAACAGCCGAATTATTTTGGAAACCTTGAAAAGGTAGAAGAAATCATTCGTGTTACGAAGGAATACAAAGCCAAGGCAGTTGTAGCTGTGAATCCGCTGTCGATGGCAGTATTGAAGACACCGGGAGAAATGGGTGCAGATATTGCTGTAGGCGAAGCACAGCCTTTGGGACTGCCATTGAATTTTGGCGGAGCCTATATTGGTTTTATTGCGACAACCAATAAGATGATGCGCCGTCTTCCAGGGAGGATTGTCGGTGAAACTGCAGATGTCAAAGGCAGACGCTCCTTTGTTCTGACGCTGCAGGCTCGAGAACAGCATATTCGCAGAGAAAAAGCGGCGTCCAATATTTGTTCCAATGTGGCCCACTGTGCGCTGACTGTTTCAATTTATTTAAGTGCAGTTGGACCTGAAGGGTTGAAAAAAGCAGCAATGCAGTGCTATGACAAAGCTCATTATATGGCCGACAAACTCTCTGCTCTTTCAGAAGTTGAACTGGTAAATGATACTGATTTTTTTCACGAATTTGTAATAAAGCTCCCGGTAGAGGATGAAAAGCTGCTGCAACGATTGGAAGAAAGAGGAATACTTGGCGGGTTGCCGACAGAAAGAGGTCTCCTGTGGTGTGTGACTGAAATGAATACCAAAGAAGAAATCGATGAGGTCGTTTCAATAGTAAATGAACTCATTAGAGAGGAGGCTGCAATATGAAGCTGATATTTGAACGTTCGATTGAGGGATATGAAACTGACTGGATCGGTCAAAGTGAAGTTCCTCCATGTGAACTGCCGGAAGAGTTGAGTCGCACAAAGAAACTGAATTTGCCGACAGTTTCTCAAAATGAATTGAGCCGCCATTATACAGAACTTGCAAATGCGACCTTTGGTGTGAATGATGGCTTCTATCCTCTGGGCTCATGTACGATGAAATATAATCCTAAAATCAATGATGAAGTTGCCAATTTTTCCGGATTTAGAGATATCCATCCGCTGCAGCCGGTTGACTCTATCCAAGGTTGTCTGGAAACTTATGTATTGGCAGAAAAATGGTTTTCAGAAATCAATGGAATGGATGCATTTACCTTCCAGCCGGGTGCAGGGGCACATGGTGAGTTGACAGCACTCTTAATGATGAAAGCATACCATAAGAAAAACGGCGACAGCCACAGAAATAAGATCATTATTCCGGACTCAGCGCATGGTACAAATCCGGCAAGTGCAGCAATGGCTGGGTTTGAGATTGTAAATGTTGTTTCAGATGAATACGGCTGTGTTGATTTGGCAGCGCTTAAGAATGCTGTGGGAGAGGATACTGCAGGCTTGATGCTGACGAATCCAAATACAATCGGGATTTTTGATAAAAATATTCTGGAAATTACTGAAATAATTCATCAGGCAGGTGGTTTAAATTATTATGATGGTGCCAATTTAAATGCCATTATGGGTGTGGTGCGACCTGGTGATATGGGCTTTGATGTTGTCCATTTGAACATTCATAAGACATTCTCTACGCCTCATGGCGGGGGCGGACCGGGACTGGGTCCGGTTGGTTGTAAGGAACTGCTGAAAGAATTTCTGCCTGATTTTTATCCGGTTGAAACAAAGGAAGGATTTGAATTTTCAACTCCTGCAAATTCTATTGGGACTGTAAAAGGATTCTATGGACATTTTTCTATTTTAACACGTGCCTTAACTTATGTACTGTTCCTTGGTTCTGAAGGAATTTCATCTGCTTCAAAAACAGCTGTTTTACATGCAAATTATCTGTTGAATGGATTGAAGGATAAATTTGAGGTTCCGTATGGTGAACGATGCATGCATGAATTTGTTTTGAGTCTGGACAAGCTGAAGAAAGAAACTGGTGTATCGGCACTAGATATGGCAAAAGGACTCCTTGATCATCGGATGCATCCGCCAACCATGTATTTCCCTCTGATTGTTCCCGAGGCGCTGATGCTGGAGCCGACGGAAACAGAATCTAAAAAGACAATGGATGAGGCACTGCAGATTTATCGAGATTTGCATGAGCTGGCTTATAGGGATGGCGAGAGTTTCCATGATTTCCCGAAGACGACCATTATTGGTCGAGTAGATGAAGTAACTGCCGCACGCAGCCCAAAAATTCGTTATGAATTTTCTGAGGAGGTTTAGTTTATGTATGATTTGATTGTAATTGGTGCTGGTCCCGGAGGCTATGTGTCAGCTATTAAAGCTGCTCAGCTGGGAATGAAGGTTGCTGTCGTCGAAAAAGGGAAGGCGGGAGGTACGTGCCTGAACCGCGGGTGTATTCCTACTAAAACACTTCTTCATGCTGCAGAGGTGATCGAAGCAGTGAAAAAGTCTTCAAACAGCGGGGTGAGCTTTGGGGAAGCGAATATTAATTTAGAAGAATTGTATCAAAGAAAAAATGCTGTTGTTTCTATGCTTGTAGAGGGCATTGAGAACTTATTGAGCGCTAATGGTGTTGACTTAATAGTGGGAACAGCTAAAATAACCGGTCCTCATGAGGTGACTGTCGGGACAGAAATTCTGGAGGCGAACAATATACTGATCGCAGCTGGTGCAGCTCCACAGATACCGCCAATCAAAGGAGTCGATCTGTCCAAGGTTATTACGAGTGATAGTCTTTTGGCAGAAGTACCTGATTTTAAGCGGCTGGTTATTGTGGGCGGTGGGGTCATAGGTGTTGAATTCGCAAGTGCATTTCGGGCTTTCGGTTGTGAAGTAACAGTCATTGAAGCCTTTGATACATTGTTGTCGAATTTTGATAAAGAAATATCTAAGAAACTGGCACTTTCACTTAAGAAAAAGGGAATTGCGGTTCATACGAAAGCAAGTGTCTCTGAAATACAAAGTCAGGCGGGTTCTTTAAAGTGTCTATTTACCAGTAAAAATAAAGAGCAGTCGGTTGAATGTGATAAAGTTCTGATTGCTGCAGGAAGAAAAGCATATGTTGATGGATTATTTGCCGAGGGCTGCATGTGTCATACGGACGAGGACGGCATTATTGTAAATGAGAATTTCCAGACCAATATTCCGTCTATTTACGCTATCGGGGATGTAATCAGCGGAGCTGTTCAGCTGGCTCATGCAGCATCCGCTCAGGGAGTGAATGCAGTTTTAACCATCAATGGACAGGCTGCTGAGTATGACCTTTCTTTAATTCCCTCCTGTGTCTACACCTCACCGGAGATTGCTTCTGCAGGGATGGATGAAAAAGCTGCAAAAGTGTCAGGCATTCCAATAAAAATCGGGAAATATAATATGGCTGGCAATGGGAAAAGCATGATTGCTGAAAGCGATATGGGTTTTATTAAAGTAATCAGCCATGGGGAAACAGGCGAACTATTGGGGGCTCAGATGATGTGTGATCGGGCAACGGATATGATTATGCATTTTACACAGATGATCCATCAGAAGGTGACGGTATCAGAAGCAATTGAAGTGATCTATCCGCATCCGACATTCAGTGAAGGGATCGCTGAAGCATTGGAAAATACGTTCGGGAATACCATTCATGTCATGCCGATGCGGAAATAAGGCTGTTAACAAAATTAAAAAGAAGCAGGTAGGATATGATTAATACAATTAATGACTATATTAAAAACTATGATTCAGCAGTAGGTTCGGCAATTGCTGCAGAGCTGGGAAGGCAACAGCAAAATTTGGAGCTGATTGCTTCAGAAAATATCATTTCTGAACCAGTAATGCTGACTATGGGCACTGTACTTGCCAATAAATACGCTGAAGGCTATTCCGGCAAACGGTATTACGGAGGCTGTGAGCATGTTGATGTCGTAGAGGATATTGCGAATGAACGATTAAAGGAATTATTTGGTGCGGGCTATGCAAATGTACAGCCCCATTCAGGAGCACAGGCAAATACTGCAGTTTATTATGCATTGCTGGAACCGGGAGACACAGTTATGGGAATGAACTTAGCCCATGGCGGACATTTGACACATGGCTCTCCGGTAAATATCTCTGGTAAATACTATAATTTTGTTCCATATGCTATTGATGAAATGAGCGGTTTTATCGACTACGAAAAAGTAAGGAAAACTGCATTGGAATGCAAGCCCAAAATGATTGTTGCTGGTGCTTCATCTTATCCAAGGGCAATTGATTTTAAACGTTTTTCTGAGATTGCAAGAGAGGTAGATGCCTATTTGTTTGTTGATATGGCTCATATTGCCGGGCTGGTCGCAGCAGGACTTCATCAAAATCCGGTAGAGTATGCGGATGTAGTGACATCAACGACCCACAAAACATTAAGGGGTCCTCGCGGCGGAATCATACTGACAAAGGATGAGGAATTCGGCAGGCAATTTAACAAAGCCGTTTTCCCTGGTATTCAGGGCGGACCGCTAATGCATATTATTGCTGCTAAAGCTGTCTGCTTCGGTGAAGCTCTTAAACCGGAATTCAAAGTGTATCAGCAACAAGTCATAAAAAATGCCAATGCTTTGGGTGAAGCAATGGTTTCAGAAGGCTTCCAACTGGTTTCAGGAGGAACAGATAATCATTTGATGCTGGTGGATCTCCAAAATTTTGATATTACGGGGAAAGAGCTGGAAAAAAGATTAGATGATGTGTATATCACTGTAAATAAAAATGCTGTTCCGAATGATCCGAAAAGTCCTTTTGTAACCAGCTGCATTCGCATTGGCACACCAGCAGTGACAACAAGAGGCCTCAAAGAAGAAGATATGCGGAAAATTGCGTATTTTATTAAGCAGACAGTTACTGATTTTGATAATTCCGCAGAGAGAATCCGAAAAGGAGTTACCGAAATATGTGAGAGATATCCGCTTTATGAGTAAAACAGAAAAGCAGAACTTTTTCTGAAGGAGAAAGCGAATGACAAATCAGTATACAAGTGTTTTTGATAGTATTGGTCCTGTTATAGTAGGAGGTTTTGACAGAAGTATGCCTGAGCCCCCCTAAAGCCGAATAAACGGTATTCCGATTCGAGCATTCGTAAGAAGCCTTGGAGCAAGTTCTTGCACGACCTTAAGACATGCGACGAGCATTCGAAGAAGCGTAGGAGCAAGTTCATACATGACCCCCAGACATGCGCCGAGCATTCGAAGAAGCGTAGAAGCAAAGCACCTCCATGATTCGAGGATTGGAACGAAGTCTTTCAATTTAGAACTTGCTCATCACATGGAGAAGCTTTGTCACAATCTTGCTTGGATCGGCAAAGTAGTTCGCAAGATTTTTAATTGTTTGAATCGTTTGCTAAAATATATCGCAGGCATAGTCCAGATATTGCACTGGTAGGCGGCTTGTTGGGAATGGAGCCGGATGATGGTAGGCTGGCAGACTCTTTGGAAATTGCCCCTGAACAAGGTATGGAGGTTTTGCTTACAACAGCAAAACCTCATGCGGATCATCCAAATACAGTTTGAATCAGCTTAAAAAAAGGAGAGTACAAATTAAGTCCCACAGGTATTTCAATAGGCGGCGAAAGTATTCAAATTTCTGAAATCAATGGGTTTAAACGCCATTTATCCATAACCATTCCGACATACCTGGTTGTTCACTGGGATATGCCAGGCTTAATTTCTAAAACAGCCGGTGCTTTTTCTGAATATCAGATTAATATTGCCATGCTGACGATAACAAGAGAGTCAAAAGGAGAAAAGGCAATTATAGTTTTGGAAGTAGATTCACAAGAAAAAAGCGCAGAATTGATAAATAAAATTCAAACTATTTCAGGTATCCATTCTGCAAGTTTTTTCTTTTAATATAGCAGAAATGAGGCATAGATATATTTGAAAGCGTTTTATATCCAGCGGCAATGACAGAGAAAATTTGGTCTGCCAGTGCTATGGTCAGCGCAGCAATTGTGATAACAATGGGTGGAACACCAAAACAAGCTGCAAATGCTCTTGCCATAACGCTGAAAAATATGCTAGGGTTGATATGCGACCCTGTAGCAGGTCTGGTGGAGGTACTCTGTGCAACGAAACATTGAGTGCTTCACAGGCGTTCATTTCAGCTGACATGGCTCTTGCAGGAATAAAATCAGTCATTCCAGCTGATGAAGTAATTGAAGCCTTGAATAATGTTGGGAGACAGATAACCAGCATTTTTAAAGAAACAACGGAAGGAGGATTAGCTAGAACAGCAGCAGGAATAGCAATTGGCAAAAGGATATTTAGGAGTCATTAAAAAATCTTTATTGATTGAGAGGGGAGCATTGTTTTTGTTTTTGGAGACAAAGTATGAAGTAATCAATGAAAGGGAAGAGACGTACTATGGAAAATAAAAAGAAATTGTTTTATGGCTGGTGGATTGTTGTAGGATGTGTTGTCATCACAGCAACTGTCGTGCCTTTAGTCATGTCGTTGTCAGGAAAGTACGCTTTAGCGGTAACAGAAGAGTTGGGCATTAACCGCAGTCAATTTATGCTGGCGAATACAATTGTACAAATGATTGGGATATTTCTTTCGCCGATTGTATCCAAACGAGTTGCTTTAGGTCAGATGAAAATGCTGCAGGTTGGGGGAATCATTGGATTTTGCATTAGTTATTTTACTTATTCTTTTGCTCAAAACGCGATGCATTTGTATATTTCCTCCTTCTTTATCGGAATCTTCTTCTGGGCTTCTGCACTTATTCCAATCAGCTACATGGTAACAATGTGGTTCAAGGAAAAGCGTGGACTGGCTATGAGTATTGCCATGGCAGGGATTGGTTTAGGCGGAACAATATTTTCTCAGGTAGTTACTATTTTCCTGGATAATTATGGCTGGAGGACAACTTATCAGCTGATGGCGGGGATTGCGCTGGTTTGTTCATTACCAATTGTACTTTTTGTATTTAAAAGCTCTCCGGCTGAAAAAGGGTTGGTTGCCTATGGTGCTGATGTTGAACCAGCTAAGCAATCTGAGGGAGCGATTGAAGAAAGTAAGGACTCTGCGATTACCGTAAAGGCTTCTTATGGAAAATTCTTTTTCTGGCTGGTCATGATTGGCATGTTCCTTAATGGTCTGATTAATACAGGTGCCTTGTCCAACTTTCCTGCAGCGATTCAGGAAATGCATGATCCGACAACATCTGCAAATATTATTTCTATTTACTCATTTGTCGGAATTTTCGGAAAACTGCTTCTTGGTTGGATCAATGATCGATTTGGCGTAGTAGCAAGCAGTATCTTTGGCTGTGGTGCATTTTTTATTGCATTTATTTTGATGCTTTTTGGGCAAAATCTAGGAGTAATGTATCTAATGGCATTTTCTTTTGGGCTGGGTACTCCGATTGGAACGGTTTCTCCACCACTGATTACAGCGAGTGTCTTTGGTCAAAAAAATTATCCCGAAGCCTTCGGTCTGGTTAGCAGTGTAGGAACTCTCGGGACAGCTATCGGCTCAGTGTTTGTTGCCAGGATTTTGGATATGACAGGTTCTTACAGTACAGCATGGCTGTTTATGATTGTTTTCACTGCATTAACACTATTTGGTTGGATTGGTTCTTATGTTACTTCACGTAGATATTTTGATGGTGCTCAAAAAGCTGACAGCGTGAATGTTGTGGAGTAGAGGGAGGAAAAAACATGAGTTTAAAAGAACAGTTATTTGAAAAATTACGTGAAAAAGAAAGCAGAATGATTGAAATTCGCAGATACTTGCATCAACATCCTGAGCTGTCTTTTTACGAAACAGAAACCGCAAAATATATTGCTGATTTTTATGAAGGTAAGGGTTTGGATGTTCAAGTTGAGATAAATATTGGTGGAGAACATGGCGTGATTGTAACCATTGATTCAGGAAAACCCGGGAAGACGTTAGCTATTCGAGCAGACTTTGATGCTCTCCCAATAAAAGAAGAAACCGGACTGTCCTTTGCTTCTGAAAATGAGGGTGTTATGCATGCGTGTGGTCATGACGGTCATACTGCCTACATGCTTGTATTGGCAGAAACTTTGGCTGAAATGAAAGATCAGCTGAATGGAAAGATCAAAGTGCTTCATCAGCCTGCGGAAGAAACTCCTCCTGGAGGTGCTGTGGGCATGATCAAAGCAGGATGCCTTGAAGGCATTGACAATGTGGTTGGGATACATGTGATGAGTACGTTTCCATTTGGTAAGATTCTTTATAGAGAAGGCGAAGTTCAGTCTGCCCGTTCCTTCTTCAAGCTGACAATTGAGGGCAAAGGGGGGCATGGCTCTTCTCCGCATGAAGCAAATGATGCAATTGTTGCCGGCAGTTATTTTGTGACAATGCTGCAAACCGTTATCAGTCGTCGAATCAATCCTTTTGATATGGGTGTTGTGACAGTTGGTTCCTTTGATGCTAAAGGAATGTTCAATGTCATTAAGGATAAAGTTGTTTTGGATGGAGATGTACGGGCGATGAGTGAGGGGGCACGGAGTATCATTGATGCAGAAATCAAAAAAATCTGTGAGGGACTGGAAGCAGCATTCAGTGTAAACTGTGTACTGGAATATACAACAGACTATCCTGTTTTATATAACGATCCGGCATTTACAAGACAGGTTGCAGAAATCTTGAAGAATAGTCAGATGGATAATGTTGATAGTGTCGAAGTGACTCCGCCGTTACCGCCTTCAGAAGATTTTGCTTATTATGCTGAAAAAGTGCCAAGTACATTTATTTATGTGGGGGCTCAGGTAGAAGGAAAGCCAGCTTACCCACATCACCATCCTAAGTTCGATATCAATGAAAAATCATTGCTGGTTTGTGCGGAAGCAATGGGCAGTATTGTTGTTGATTACTTGAATAAAGGATGATTGGTTTAGAACGTTAAAAAATTTTCTATTGCTGGACATTATTTATAAACTATCTTTTATTATAATTTATAATTTGGTCAGATCAGCAGTTATCTATCTTGTTTAAAAGATTATGTTGAAGTTTCCTGTTAAGGAAAGGTCTTCAATATAATCTTTTTTTTGTGCAGAAATTTATAGTTTATTAATTTTTTCCTTCGAATTTACCCATTTTTCACTAAAAACCCTATTACATCAGTGGTTACAGAAGCTGTTTTCTAAACAAATAGAATACGCTTCGGGAGACTGTTCGCTCAATGATTTTCTATATTGGTTTCTAAAATTTGAGGTAAATTCAAAATTTTTTCCATCTTTTATTATTTCTGGGAGTACGATAGAATAAAGGATAGTATTACAAAAAAGGATTTTATTTGTGAAAATGAAGGGGTTTACGCAATGGAGAAAGAGTATTATATTTTGGAACCATCTTTAGCTTCTGCTGCAACAAAGCAAGAAAATATTGAAATGTGGCTGAAAGCAAAAGAAACAGATTTTTATAAAGCTCAGATTGAACAGGAAAGAGATTATTGTTTTTGGTGTTATATTACTGAGACTGCGAAACAAACATCGCTGGAAAGCTATACATCAATGGCGTATACATTGAATGATCCGCAAACTTTGAATGTTGCTGCTAAAACGAATTTTATTCTGAACAAGGATGAGGTTCTCTATATTCACACATTATCTGTAGTCCGAGACGGTCAAGTTATAGATAAACTGGATGATATTAATGTAAAAGTTCTGGATCATATACAAGAAGGCAATAATGGAAGCTTTTCAGATCAAAAAAATATAACGATTCTTATTCGGGATCTGCATTTAAATGATGTTTTTATTATTGAGACAACGATTAAATGCAAATACAGTGAAGACAGTCTTCGTAATCAATTTTTCCGCTATAGCTATTCCTATCCTGGGCCTTATTGGGCATATAGTGAATATCGGTTTCAGTTAAAAAATGAAAGCGGACAAGCCCTTGAAGGAAATTATCATTATTTTCGTGATGAATCAGGAAAGATTATCGAGAAGGAAAAAGTTGTTATTGCAGATCAGGGAACATTCGTAATTGAGGAAAAGCTGTTTAACGGAAAGGAAATAAAAGAAGGAGAGATTGAGCCATTTATTGATTTTTCCACTCAAAAAAATTTTACTGAGATTACTGAGGTATTGGCAGAACTATATCAAAAATTTTATCAGGCAGATGTGAATACTTTTGCTGCTGAGTTAATAAAAGAATTAGAACTGCTTCCTTCTTTGGAAAATAAAATCAGATATGCTATAGACTTTGTTCAAAAGCAAATCTATTATTTATATAATGCTTCTGAGATGGATGGACATGAGCCTCAGGCAGCAGATAGTACATTTAAAACAAAACAGGGGGATTGTAAGGCAAAGACAGTTCTTTTAAAAGTGCTTCTTGATTATTTAGGTATTCATTCCGAGATTGTGCTGGTAAATTATGAACGGGATATCTTTTTGCCGGTGTATACGCCATCTCCATTTATTTTCAATCATGCCATTTTAAAAATATATTATGAAGATAAAATTTATTTTGTAGACGCAACGGTAGAAAATGATCAGGGGGTGCTAGGCAAACGTCGAAAAGACAGTTTTATGTATTATTTGGAAATAAAGGCAGGGACTGAGCTGCAGAAACAGATGCCTTTTCAGGAGCAGCCGCCGGTTATTGAAGAGATCATTACCTGTAATGTAAAAGAAGATGCAGCAGATTTCAGCTTAAAAGGTACTTTGCGCGGAAGAGTTGCGAATACAACCAGAGATATGTTTAAAAACCAGACCAATAAAGATATTATAAAGACATTTAATGGTTCAATTTATAATAACATGGCCTTGCACAACAAATATGAAGCTGAAGAGATTGATAAGTACTTCAGTGATACATCTATTCAGATAGTTAATGATAATAAAGAACAAAATGAAATACAGGTACTCTATAAAGCTCGTATTTCCAGCCCTTATCTAAAAGAAGGGAATAAACGCTTTTTGCATTACTGGGATCGAACTTATTTTGTGGATGACGGAGCTAAAAATTTTCATCACCGAGATTTTCCATTTTGGATTGACCGCAATTCAGTGAAAATGGAAATTCATTTAACCACTGATTGTGCTATTGATCAGCAGGAGAAATTTACACGACAGGAATGCGATATCCAATCTGTCTGGCTGCAGCATCGGACGACTAAAAAGATTTCTGAACATGGTGTATCTTGCTATTTAGAGTATCATCCGTATCGCAACTTAGCTATTTCAGGAAAAGAGCTGGAAGAATATATTAAAGTGAATGATCAAATTAGAAACAGCAATTTGGGTGTAGGGATTGATATTGTTGAGGATACATTTTTCAAGAAAATCAGTCGGCTGTTCAAAGGGAAATAAGTCCTTTTTATTGTATTCTTTGGAATAGGCCAAGTCAGAAGAATGATTTTATATCAGAAAATAGTTTATTAAGATAAAAAAACAAAAAAGATCAGTTTATGTAGTTAGAGGAAAAACGAACCTCTCAGGGGGACAAACTACGTAGACTGATCTTTCATGAAATTAAAATGACGACTGCATAAGGAAGAGTATAACGACATAAATATGCAAAACTAAAAATGTTTGATTAGCTGTTGTATTAATACGAATTGTTCAGTTTTGAGCTTTTTGGTATAATAAGCTATGTTTTCATATTGAATTAGCTGTTTTATATGAAAACTTCCCGGCATTATTGTTTTGCAGACTAAGTAGTGTCGGGATTGGAAAGAGTTGTTGATTTGTATAGCAGTTTTAAACTAAAAAGTAATATGTTTTTCGTACTTTTCCAATATAAAGGTCATTTTAATTTTAAGGAAGTAACCCCTCTGTTGGTAAATGTTATCAGACATTAAAGAAACGATAAAGTACATTTGAAGCGTTTTGATAAAACCGCACTAAAAAGTACTTTTTGTAAGCAAAAAAGATGAAAAAGCTTATTTATTTCTTTAATGTGTGTGTTATTGACACGAAATGGAGGAGATTTTTTGGAAATTGGAGAGACATTAAGATTTATTCGAAAAAAGAAAAAGTTCACTCAACAGGAGATTTCGAAAAGCTATCTGGATCGCACAGCTTATTCAAGAATTGAAGGAGATGAACGACCAGTTAGAATGAACGATTTAAGTGGGATTCTGGATGGTTTGTCTGTAAATGTGCATGAATTTTTTTCCTATATTATGTTTGATTACGATCAGCAATCTTTTAGAGAATTACTTCATAATTGCCTAGACCAATCCAACAATCATCACGACAAAGAAAAGCTGATCAGTTATTTTAAAAGATTAAATAACAAGACGAATAAAAACTTAAGAGAATTTTCCAACTATTTAGCAATTAAGCACTGCTTTCAAAATTTATGGAATGAAATCCCTCCGATTAATAAAAATGATGTTGAGATCGCTTATAGAAACGTAGCGGATAAAGATTATTATTTCCAATATGATTACGCAATAATCATGAATATTATTCCTTATTTTTCAACTGAACGGGCTGATTCGATTATAAAGCAGGTAATTCCAATCAAAGATGAGGCTAAGAGAGACAGTACAACAAAGAATTTTGCCTACAGTATTTTGATAAACTTAATTAATCTTAGAATTCATGACAATAATTTAAGTTCTGCAAAGGATTATCTTGAACTGGCAAAAAAGCAACCTAGTCTTTTTAGAAATTATAGTCACAGACTGGATTTAAATTATTTGGACAGTCTAATAGAATTTCTATCTAATGGAGATCCTTCTGCTTATACTAAGCTTTTAACTTTTGTAAATATGACCAGAGATATCGGAGATTATGAAAAAGCAGAGACAATGAAAGCAGAACTAAAGACATTGACACAAAAGAAATTTGATGAAAAATATAAAGAAAAGAGAACACATCTTCCAATCAACCTCATAAAAGAGGGATAATTTATAGGAAAGCAAGAAAGATACTGAGACAGCTGGAATTCTGTTTTCAGTAATTTTTATGTGCGCCCTGCATGGGTAACGACTAGTGTCTTGTTCTGAGATTATTCTTCTATAGAACGCAACTGCAAGAATCATCATGGTCAAGTATTTGGACAGTGGACTTCAAGCAAATCGTCTGTGAAAAATGGCTGCTCGACTCCATCGCTGAATCAAATCCAATCAGCTGTAATTAGCCTTGTAAAACAGCTCTGATTCCCGATCTTCCTTTGACACTGCGGAGATTTTTGACCAGTCGATCTTTTTGCTTTTCATTGACTAAAATGTAACTCCTATTATTTCTTGCTAGGAAAACTTTCTCTTACCAGACTGTACTTATTTAACAGTAATAGAGCGGGTCAATGTCCGGACAAGATAATAGGCGGTGAAAGTCTGCTACAGGTTTGGCAGTAGGAGCTGTTGGATGGCAAGGCGACAATCGTGATGTTGTGGCTGAAGCAGGTCGGATGAGTCTGCATAACAAGACAAAATCTACTACTGATCGAAACCCATACAGTAAATTCAGCAGTTGCAATGAAAGAGAATTTCCTCTGGTAATTGTCCAGTATACTAAAATTGAAGTACCTACGATGAACGATGTAGTAAGAAGTATTTGTCCGAAAGGAAGAAAAAGAAGATGATTTAAGCTATGAGTATTAGTATAATGAACACAAAAAGTTTTTTATCTGGGAATTGAAAATATTTGGACAAAAATTCACACTGGAATTCCTATGGTTTGTCAGCTTTTTAAATTACTTGATATCTATGAGGAGTAAGGCTCAGCGATAGTTGTGTATAGATGAAGAGGGTTTATGGAATAGTATGAAAACTTGAAAAGGATAGGGCTATGGGGATTCAATTAACATTAATCACAAATAAAGAACAGCTTAGTGAAGTACAAAACATATACCAAAAATCGTTTAGTGAACTGCTTGAGAAATATCAGGACGTAGAGACCAATCCGGCAATGGAAGAATTGGATAGTCTAAAAAGTAAATTTTTGCGTTCGAACACTTCGTTTTTCTTTATAGAATATACTGGCAAAAAAATTGGCGTTATCCGCGTATTGGTGGAACAGCCAATTGGACGTATTGCACCCATTGCGATACTACCGGAAGCGCAGGGACATGGTTTGGGCTATATGTCGATGCTGAAAGTAGAAAAACAGTTTCCAGAGGTGACCTGCTGGCAGCTGGACACGATTAAGCAGGAAGAAAAACTCATCTGTCTTTATGAAAAATTGGGCTATGCTCAAACAGGATTAGAAGTAAAAGTAACAGATAAGATGGATATCGTCTATATGGAGAAAAACATTTCTGTTCTTGGAATGTGAAGTAGCATTTTCAGACAATTATCTTCGACCTGAACCAAAAGTCAATACATAAAGACTCTTCTATTGACTCTTTTTCAGAAAATGACTATAGTCAGTAAGTACGAAAAAAATTAGAAATTAGGGATAGAATGAGTGGAAAGATTTTATGGGAGTTAGGAGAAATTTATACAGCGCCATTAAATTTCTTTCTGATTCTGTTGGGTATGTCGTTTGCAAAAGTAGAATATGGTGTTTTTTATAATTGGCGAGTTTTGGTTTTTACGATTACATTATTGTTTATTCATATCGCAGTCAATATTTTTAATAACTATATGGACTATCAAAATGCAGAGGATTTGAAGTATAAAGAAGTGACGAATATTATTGGCAGAGAACACCTATCACTTAAAACGGTTCGTTCTTCGTTCTTATTGATCCTGCTTTTATCTTTTTTTACAGGGGCATTTTTGACTTGGCATTCAGATATTTTTGTTTTTATTTTAGGAGTCTTTGGATATTATGTAGGACTGGGGTATTCAACCGGAAAGCATCCGATAAACAGTCTGCCGATTGCAGAAAGCATTCCCGCCCTTTTAAGCGGGTATATGATTCCAATGATGAGTGCATACTTAACAAGCTTTCAGTATCAGCAGGAATCAAAGGGCTTTTTATTAAAGACATTTATCGTCTGCATGCCTATGGTTATCTGTATGTTTAATAATTTACTGGCGAATAATACCTGTGATTTGGAAGAAGATATTAAAAATAATCGAAAAACGCTTGTTTATTATATAGGGAAAAAGACGAGTGTTCGTTTGTTGCTTGTATTAACGGCAGTGCAGGCTGTTTCTATTGCAGCTTCAGTTTATTTGAAATTAGCTTCTCCGTTTCTGCTTCTTTCATTATTATTTTTACCAGTCATTTTCTTTATGTTGAGGCCTTATGTAAAACGACAAATCAAAAAAGAAACATTCCCAATTGTTTTGAAGGCCATGTCTTTGATGATGGTTGGTTATCCGTTAATTTATTTAATCACAGCATTTTTATAGTAAGTTTCGATTAGTATTAAAATTTAAATAAAGTTCAAGAGGCGGTCGGTATAAAAGCGATCAGCTCCGAGAATTAAGAAGGAATATCCAAAAATTGTCAAGGAACACTATTCATAGAATGAATAGCTGTGAATAGATACCTTCATGGAGCTTCTTATATTTTCAGAATCGTTCGGCTTAATTCCGAAGGAGTTACTTTTGTACCGCCGTTTATTCGGGGTTAGATACGAAGAGCGTTTGAAACTTTATTTTTGTCTTGCTCTCTTCTTGTTGCTTCTATGTAAAATCTGCAACAGCAATTTTTTTTATAAGCGTAGATTGATTGAATGACCATCAAGAAAATCATAAAAGTACTGATAGGCTTTGTTAGTATTTGTTGTGATTCTTTTATGAATATAACCATCATTTTCAGCATACTCAATTTCCTATTGCCCCTTTTCAAAAATACTCTGAATAAAATGATTTATTTCATTATTTGATAATGTAAAAAAAATTGAAATTATCCAGAGTATGCTCCTCAAACACATAATCCAATGTTTTTTATTGACATTATGGAAATAGTCTCTTCCTTAAATGGATTGTAATTCATGTGATAGGGAAAAGTAAAAGTAGTTTTAATTCTCTTTTTTATTATGATAATTTGAAGTATATTCACTTAATACCCCAAAAATACTTGACATACAAGGATTCATCCCCTGCTTTTCTCCACCTTATAATAATTTATTTAATAGGTTGTCTTAGGTCGCAAAGCGATCACCTATCTTTAATTTGGAGCCGCTGTTCATTTATATTGGTACATGTTTTATGGTCATGTAAGAACTTGCTTCTACGAATGCTTGTCACCTATCCAGTAGTCTTATATGTAAGACTACTGGATAGATGCACATTTCTTGGATTAGAAGCATAACTTAGGTTTAATCCGGTTAATATGCTAGCATTATTTTGTCAGAAAGATTAAGGTTAGGCGGATAAATTTTTAGCAGGATAATCAAACAGCTTGTTTTTAGAAACTTTTTTTAATGGAAACGATGAATTTTTGTGTTCTCTAGGCAGCAGCCCATATCTTTTAATTGACAATTTATGATAGGATAAGGAAAAGTATTAATGGATATGGAGGCATCAGTAATGATTATTCCGAAAAAATTAAAAAAGGGAGATCATATCCGAGTGATTTCTCCTTCGAGCAGTATGGTAAGAATCGGTGGAGCAGCAGGAAATCAGGAGGCAGAAAAAGTCTTGGGGAAATTAGGATTAACTGTCAGCTTCAGTAAAAACAGTATGGAAAACGATCAAATGGGCTCTTCATCTATTGAATCCAGAGTAGAAGATCTCCATGAAGCATTTCTAGATCCGCAGGTTCAGGGAATCTTAACTTCTATAGGTGGTTTCAACAGTAATGAACTGCTTCCCTATTTGGATTATGAACTTATTGGAGCGAATCCTAAAATATTTTGCGGGTATAGTGATATTACTGCTTTGAATAATGCAATTTATACGAAATCTGATTTAGTAACGTATAGTGGTCCGCATTATTCAAGCTTTAAAATGAAAATGCTTCAGGAGTATCAAACAGCTTCTTTTGAGGATGTGTTAATGAAGTTCGGACAGCATCAATTAACTGCTTCAGAGCAGTGGAGTGATGATCCTTGGTTTCTAGATGAATATAAACCGAATATTAGTTCAAATGGCTGGAAAGTCTATTCTGAAGGGACAGCAGAAGGTGTTAGTTTGGGAGGAAACATAGGGACATTCAATTTACTTTCAGGGACTGTTTATCAGCCTTTAATTGATCATCCTGTTATCTTTATGGAAATGGAAGAAGAAGGGGATTTTAGAGATTTTGCCCGTGACATGGCTTCAATCCTGCAAGTTTATCGGAAACCGGCTGCTTTAGTGATTGGCAGATTTTCTGCTGCAACAGAGATGACGGAAGAGCGCTTGATCATGCTATTGGATAAACATCCTGTAGCAAAAACGATTCCTGTTCTGTACAATGTCAATTTTGGACATACACAACCAATATTTACTTTTCCTGTTGGTCAAAAGATGACAATAAATACAGCAAACCAAGAAATTTCTTTCATGGACCATGAGGAAAATTGATTGCTTTCATTTACCATGAATAGGTATAATATAGAATGTTACTGTGTAAAGGAAAAAAGTTCTAATTAAGCCAGTGATTGACTGTGTAATAGCGAACTAGCGTTCTGCTCAAATTACGATAAAAGATAGTCTATAGATGATGTCCAATGATAGAAAATAGTAACTTGTACGCTTCGATGACAAGAACGAACAGCTATAAAAGCAGCGGGAGAATCGCCAGTCCCACTGTTACAGGAACATCTAGTAGAATGGTATGTGAACCGATAATCTGATGAATTAGCAATAATTTATTCCTGTGTTAAAAGCTTGCTTCTACGAATGCTCGTCACATGTCTGAGGGTCATGCAAGACTTGCTTCTATGCTTCTGGTATATGCTGTACGTTTCTTGGACTAGAAGTATTACTTAGTTTTAATTTGGTCTATACATTAGGAAACTAAAATGACAATAATTCAATCTTTATAAATGATGAGGGAGTCTGCTGTATGTATAAATTTTATTTACTTGAAGAACATGAATTTGGAAAATTTACTGATGAAGCTGAGAATGGAAATTATCTCCAAACGAAAGAGATGGCTTCACTGAAAAAATCAAGAGGAGCAGAGGTCTTTTTCCCAGGAGTCAAGGATGAATCTGATAATACCGTGATGTCAGCATTAATGACCAAAACGAAATTGGGCGTAGGTTTTGTTTTTGATATTGACGGACTTGAAATACCTAAAAATAATACAGCGTTGCTTTCTTACTTTCTGGAAAATTTAAAAGAGTATGTAAAAAAAGAAGGATGTTTGTATCTAACAATTAGTCCAAATTGTGCTTATGGTATGTATGATTACTATGGAAAATTGTTGAATGATAAAGATAAGTCAGTGATTCAGCAGTTTTCAAAAGAAGGATATATTCACGAAGGGTTTACAAGCGGCTATGCTACAGATGGGAATCCGCAATGGATTTACAAAAAATCACTTGAAGGTTTTACTGAGCCAGAGCTTCTGAAATCTTATGGTAAAGATGCAAAATACAGTTTAAATAAAGCAAAAAACTTTGGAATAACAACAAAAGAATTGAGGTACGAAGAGCTTCCGCAGTTCAAAGAAATTACTGAACGTACAAGTATTCGAAGAAACTTCAAGGATAAATCACTGGATTATTATCAAGCTGTTTACAAAGCATACGGCGATCGGGCGAAATTTGTTGTTGCTGAAATAAATTTTAGAACCTATTTGGAGAGTCTGGTACAGCAGAAAGAGCAGCTGCAGAAAAAATTGGATGAAGTAGCAGCATTTTTGGCGATCAATCCTAATAGTCGAAAGAAAAACAACCAAAAACGTGAATTTTCAGATGAATTTTCAACATATGAAAAGCGCATTGAAGAAGGAAAGAAAATGCTTGAAACACATGGAGATGAAGTTGCATTAGCCTGTGCACTGTTCCTGAGCTGTCCCCATGAAACAGTTTACCTCTTTTCAGGAACAGAAGAAGAGTTTAAAAAGCTTTATGCGCCATTTTTAATTCAAGATAAAATGCTAAGATATTCAGTGGAAAAAAATATTCCTTTATACAATTTTTATGGAATTGAGGGTATTTTTGACGGCTCAGATGGTATTCTGAAATTTAAGCAGTCTTTTAATGGCTACGCAGAAGAAAAGATCGGTACCTTTAAAACAATTATTAATCCTGGTAAGTATAAAGCATATATGATACTGAAGCATGTTCGCGAGTTCGTTAATAAACTCAGAGGTAGAGGGTAGAATAAGGCGCCTACTATCAGTTTGTTGGTTTATACTTAGAGTGATGGGACTATGACAAACACTTTATCCTTGGTTTTTTTGAGGAATATTTCGTATTTTTCTTTAAAAAATGTTTTTTGATACAGAAAAAACCTTTAAAGTTAAGTACTTATATCAGTTTTCTTGCTGATATAACATACAAAAGAACAGTTTTTCTCTCATTTTAGTTTTTTTTGTATTTTTTGAGATTATTTATGCAAAATTTGCAAAAAATAAGTGTATGTCTTTATTTCTTCATATTTGTTTGTTATTCTTTACTTAAGAAAATGGATGTTTGTAAACATGTTTTTTCTTAATTTGAGAAAGGGAGGCCGGAATGATAAAATTGCTCATGCAATATTGTCTAATACTGCTGCTTGTGAAATAATACAGTAGTCTAATGATTTACTTCAAATTACAACAGACTTTAAAGAACTATAAAGTGCAGACCAGATTAAGTTCAATTTTCAATTTAGAAAGTGCAAAAGTAAGCTATGGTGCCTGGGGAGGTGCTATAGCTTGTTTTTTATTTAGAAACCAGCTTATAGAGAATGAGAGATCAAGAGGTGCCGATGCCAAAGACAATTCATTTAGTGAAGAGGGTGCGTGGGATGGATATAGTTTTTAACCAAAAACGTATGAAATGGATACAAAGGATTTTAGAATACAAAAAAGGTATCAGATCTATTTATAGTCCTGATACCTTTTCTATTCCGTAGTGTTACTACTCAACTCGTCCATTGAACTGTTTTACTCCTTACTTTAAGCAGTTAATTTTAGTTGTTGTATAGCTTGTTCAATTGTGACACCATAGGCAACTTTGTTATGATCATTCGCATCATAGACCATAAAAATGTTTTTCTTTGTGTCTAGAGCTACACGGTAGTCAATGTTTCTTGTTTTGTATGTCATAGAAATCATACTCCTTTCATAATTGTTTCTTGAAAGGCAACGATAATATGATAACGAAATCCTAAATACATCATATCATTTTTTTCCTCTATTTACAATTGTTATTATTTAGATTATTTATTTTGTTTCTTTTCTTAAATGTTGGATTATTTTGCCTTTTCCCCATTTCATAGTAAAATAGAACTATAAAGGGAGGGATTCATCATGGAACAAACATATCGAAATATCTTAGTAGCAGTTGACGGTTCAGCTCAGGCAGAACAAGCGTTTGAGAAAGCACTTGAAATTGCGAAACGAAATCAGGCAAAGCTTCATATTGTTTATGTTATTGAGGAAATCGGTAATTATTTTGGGGAGCTTACGGTTTCGGTAACCAATGCGATGGAAGTCCTTAGAAAAAGAGAAGAAGAAAAAATGCAGCAGAGAGCAGACTTGGCTCATGCAGGCGGGTTGGATAATGTGGCAACCTATGTTCTTTATGGTTATCCTAAAACATTGCTTTCTGATTTTTCTGAATCTGAAGAGCCGATTGATTTAGTTGTGATTGGTAAAACTGGGTTGAATGCATTGCAGCGTGTACTTGTAGGCTCAACAACCTCGTATGTGGTTAATCACTCTAACAGTGATGTATTGGTTGTTGCAGGGAAAGAATAGGTACTTAGGAGAAGTGAAAATAGTGAGGAGGATTCGCTTATTTTCACTTCTTTTTCTGTTAAAATGGAAGTGATATTTTTTCTCAAAGCTTGTTTTCAAATCTTCTTAAAGATGTTAAGTTATTTATAACAGTAAAAAAAGAGGGAGTGAAAAGATGCTTTCCGAAGAGCCAATTGCTGTTTTGGAAAAGAAGAAGCTGCAGCTGTAATTGTCAGAGGCACAGAAGAAGCGCTGGTGTGCGGTGCTTAATTGAGATTGAACGCCCTGAGACGATTGATCCTATGCAACTGGATTGTCAAAACTGGATGACTGGCTGATTAGAGAGTATCGCTGATATCACAACTGCTGGAAATACTGAGGACTATAGAAATGTCTGCTTAACTAAATAAAGAGTTAGCTGTAGAAAAAATAACATTTCAACAACTGGTTTGAATTTCTGCAGTTTTTTTGTTAAAATGTATTTTATGTGAATGAATATAATGGTTGGGCGGAAGCTTCAAGGATCAGGTTCTTCAAGGGGTGAGAAGAACGACTTTTGAGTTCGGCCTCTTTTGTGTGTTCATTGAGAGGAATAATCCGTTTCCTTGTAAACAATCTTTAATTTTTATGCTATTTAGAAAATTGACAAAATTGACGAATGTTGGAGGTGAGAGGATGGTATTCAATGCATTGGAACAGATCAGACTGGCGGAAGAGCGTGTACAGGAAATGAAAAAGGATGTACAGCGTGAAATGGTTGAGTATGAAGCGAAAATGGAACAGGAACTGCTCCTTCTTCAAACGAAAAACCAGAAAGAAGTAGAAGAACTGCTGAAGGAGACAACAAAAATTCAACAGCAGCAGCTTCAAAATGAAAAAGAACTATTATTGAAAGAAGCAGAGGAACAGAAGGATCTTTTTAAGGAGAAATATGATAGAAATAAAGATGAAATGATTGATTATGTCATTGAAAGGGTGAATGTACTTTATGGCAGTCAATAAAATGGAGAAAGTAACGATTATAGCCGCGGCAGATCAGGAGGAGACGATCCTTCAGGCAATTCAGGGACTGCAGGCAGTAGAAATCAAAGATTTCTATCATTCCAGTGTGGACCAGTCCTATATTGATCACTATTTTTCTTTAGATCAGACAGCAAGCAACAGGCAGAGGAAAAAATTCTACGAAGAAATGCTGCTGAGGATTCATGATGTACTCCTGTTTATTGATTATTTTTCAAGTAAAGAAGGACATAAAAATGGTTTTAAGAGGAGAGTACAGTCATTGGATTCTCTGGAATCATCTTTTAATCAGGAGAAAATCCTAGGTTATCTGAGTGCTGTTGAAAGTTTAAAAAGGCGTCTGGATTATGTGAACAGTCAACGGAAAAAGCTTCTTACAGAAGAAGATTGGCTGACAAGGTGGCAGGCACTTGATGTTGTACCTCAGCGAGTGATACTGACCGAGGCTTCTCTGGTATCAGGTTCGATTAATGCAGCGAACAATGAAGAGTTTCAAGCAGCTTTAAAGAATATCCCTTCGATTTATTATGAAGAGTTGTATTATAGTACAAATCATGTTTACTACAGCCTGATTTATTTGAAAGAAAATGAAGATGAGATTGGCGGACTGTTAAACCGTTTCAGCTTTGAGCGAATGAATTATCCTTATGATGTTGTACCGAGCAAAGCCTATGAAAATACAAAAAAAGAACTGGTAGAGCTTGTTGATGAAGAGAAAACAATTAAGAAGGAACTTGGGGTATACAGAGATCATCTTGAGGAACTGTATCTTGCAGAAGAAATGATTTATGCTCTGATTTATAGGGAGCAGGCAAAGGACCATTTGTTAAATACACACTATTTCTGTCTGATGCAGGGGTGGATTCCTGAGGAAGAAAAAAATAATTTTTTGTCAGTCCTAAATAAAGCAGTCCCTGAAACCGAGGTATATCTGACATTCGAACAGCCGACTGCTGAAGAAATTCAGATGGATATTCCTGTTAAGTTAAAAAATAATAAAGTTGCAGCACCCTTTGAAATGCTGACAGAAATGTACAGTTTACCGAAATATGATGAAATTGATCCTACACCGGTGATGACTCCTTTTTATATGGTATTTTTTGGGATGATGGTTGCAGATCTGGGTTATGGACTGTTAATGTTTCTTATAACAATGGTTGTAAGAAAAAATATAGTTTTGAATAGAGTTAAAAAACGTTTTGTTGATTTTTTCTTTATCCTGTCATTTCCGACAATTGTTTGGGGAATTATCTACGGTTCATTTTTTGGTGTTGATTTTCCAAAAACACTGTTTAGTATACATCTGCCGTTTCCAATTCTTTCAACAACTGAAGATGTGAATACGATTTTGCTTCTGTCAGTGGCGTTTGGTTTTATTCAGCTGATGACCGGTTTGATTATTAATGGAATTGAATTGATGAAAAGGAAGCAGTATCTCACAAGTATTGGCGACAGCTTTGCCTGGCAGGGATTGCTAACAGGTATTCTGATTGCTGTTCTGGGAATGCTGGTAATGAACAACAATGGCTTTTTCATTGTCGGAATCACAGCAGCTGTAATTTCTGCCCTGTCAATTGTGGCAGTACCTGTGATTCAATCCAAATCCAAAGTAAAAGGGATTGCTAAAGGACTTTATGAACTGTACAATTTAACGGGTTATATTGGTGATTTGGTTAGTTATACACGTTTAATGGCACTGGGAATTTCAGGCGGAAGCATTGCTGCAGCTTTTAATATGCTTGTTGCATTCATGCCGCCGATTGCCAGATTTACTGTCGGAATTTTGCTGATTATCGCTTTGCATACGTTAAACTTGTTCCTGAGTTTGCTGGGTGCTTATGTTCACGGTGCACGTTTGCAATATGTAGAGTTTTTCGGAAAATTTTATTCAGGAGGCGGAAGAGCTTTTCAACCGCTGAAAGCAGAAGAGAAACATCTGAATATCGAAAAGACGAAATTGAAGAAATAAGTGGAGGAATGTAGAGATGATTGATTATTTAATTAATGAAAATGGCGGAATACTTTTTGCAGTTTTAGGAATGGCCATGGCAACAATTTTATCTGGTATTGGGTCTGCCAAAGGTGTTGGATTCACAGGAGAAGCAGCAGCAGCACTGACAACCGAACAGCCTGAGAAATTCGGACAAGCTCTGATCCTGCAGCTGCTTCCCGGAACACAGGGATTATATGGATTCGTTATCGCGTTCCTTATCTTTATCGACCTTGATAATAGTATGACAATGGTTCAGGGACTGAATTATTTTGTTGCATCATTACCAATTGCATTTGCAGGATTATTCTCAGGTATCTCACAGGGACGTGTTGCTGCGGCAGGTATCCAAATTCTTGCTAAAAAGCCTGAACATGCAACAAAGGGAATTATTTATGCTGCAATGATAGAAACCTATGCAATTTTGGGCTTTGTAATTTCCTTCTTACTTGTGCTGAATGTGAAGTAAGGGAGGTTGACTATGGATGCAATTGAAAAGATTGTTGAGCAGATTCTCGAAAAAGGAACCCGCGAAGCAGAAGCAGTCAAAAAGAGCGAAGTAAACCGTATTGAAAGTAACTTTTATGAACAGATTGCTGCTTTGGACATTCAAAAAAAGCAACAAATCACTAAAAATGCGGAGCTGAGTAAAAAGATATTTAGGCAAAAACAAAATCGACAGCAGCTGGAAGTAAAGCAGGCGACATTAAACAGCAAGCAGGAGCTTCTCGGTCAATTGTTTAAAGAAACGACTGAAAAAATGAAGCAATGGGATACAGAAACCTTTCAGCAGTTTGCATCTGGAATGTTATCCAAGCTGGATTTATCCGGTGAAGTTGTATTCAACGCAGGAGAATACTCAAAAGATAAAATAAGTCAGACCTGGCTTGATCAATTTGCAACAGATAAGCTGACATTACAGTTGTCTGAGAAAATCATCCCAAAAGAAAGCGGCTTTGTGCTTGCAAAGGATGGAATTGAATATAATTTCCTGTTTTCTACGTTGGTTCAGGAAGTACAAACGACGGAAATCTATAAAATAGCGGAGATGCTATTTGGTTAGGAGAGGATAGCGTTGAAAGAAACAGCATACAATCAAATCAATCCTTTAATTCGTCTTAAAGAAATGGAGCTGCTGACAGCATCCCAATATGAGCAGCTATTGAAGGCAGCAGATATGGAGGAGCTTCGTGATATTTTAAGAAATACTGTTTATGGAGAATATTTAAAAACAGATTTTGAGGAAAATTTTGAGTATATTTATTCAAAAGAACAGGGAAAGTTATTTGAATGGCTCTATCAGATGGCGCCTGAGCCTGAAATTATTGCTATCTATACTTCTCGTTTTACTTTTCATAATTTAAAGGTTCTGACAAAAGCAGAGGTCACAAATCAACATTTGGACCACCTATTTATTGAGGACGGGCGATATTCTCTATCAACTATGAAAAGTGCGGTTCATACAAAAATGTCCAGTGAACTGCCGGAAGAGCTGCTGAGTACCATCAGAGAGGTATTTGATTATCTTCAGGAATCAACACTGCTTCAGGCGATTGACGTTATCTATGATCGGCTGTTTTTAACTTTTCAAAAACAGCTGGCGGATAAATTGGGATACCCAGATATTATTGCAGAGGTTACAGCGTTTATTGATCTGACAAACATTGCTGTTATGGCAAGAGGGATTATTCAGAGGCAAACGAGAACTTTTTTATCCACTATCCTTTCTAGTTCGGGCAGTATTGCAAAGCAAGACCATTTGCCATATGCAAAAGAATCGTTGGAAGCATATACCTCATTTATTTTGTCAACGAAATATGGTGATATGCTTTCTTCAATCGTGAATCCGGAAACGCATGTTTTGGATTTAACTGCCTTTGAAAAAAAGAAAGATGATTATTTAACAAACCTTTTTGTTAAAGGGCGTGTGACTGCATTTGGTCCGTTACCTTTGCTTGCGTATCTAAATGCAAAGGAAGTAGAGTGGAAAAACCTCCGTTTGCTTGTTGTTGGAAAGAAAAATCATTTTCCGACAGAACGACTGAAAGAAAGGATGCGGATAGTCCATGGCTCATAAAATTGGCGTTATCGGGGATAAATATTCTGTTATGCCCTTCAAACTGTTTGGCTTTGATGTTTGTTATGGGATGTCTGCTCGTCAAATTAGAGACAGCATTGAACAAATGGCTGCTGAAGATTATGGTGTAATCTTTATTACGGAGGAAGCTTCTGAACAGGTCTCAGAAACAATCAACCGTTACAGAAGCAGAATCCAGCCGGCCATCATACTAATTCCCAGTAATGCAGGATCAAAGGGGATTGGAAAAAAAGCTGTGCAGGAAAATGTTGAAAAGGCAATTGGACAAAATATTTTATAGAATTTATCTGTTGAATTCAAGAAGGATGAAGCTGAAGAAACTTTTTAACACTATGGAAATTTAGAGCCTAAAATAATAATAGAACGAATTACTTACGAGTATCATATGAATTCCGGAAATTTTGAGTTAAGCAGATGAAAACCCAATCTGACTTTGAATGGGAGGGGTTCGCAGTGCTGCTTTTAATGGAAAGCTGTAATGCGGTTAATGCCCTCTGATAAATTTTCAGTGAAAGCTCGGAACAGGAGGAATGATAGTGCAAAAAGGAAGAATTGTTAAAGTATCCGGTCCGCTGATTATGGCAGATAACATGTCCGATGCAAGTGTGCAGGACATCTGTTATGTAGGCGATTTGGGAGTAATAGGAGAAATTATTGAGATGCGCGATGATGTTGCATCCATTCAAGTATATGAAGAAACAACTGGAATCGGTCCGGGTGAACCGGTGGCAACCACAGGAGAAGCTCTGTCAGTGGAGCTTGCTCCGGGACTCATCTCTGAAATGTTTGATGGGATTCAACGTCCATTGGATACCTTTGCAGAAGTGACTGCCAGTAATTTTCTCAGCAGAGGTGTAAAAATCCCTTCATTGAATCGAGAAAAGAAATGGCTGTTTGTTCCTGTTGCAGTGGCTGGTGAAGAAGTTTCAGCAGGCGACATCATCGGTACGGTTGAAGAAACGGAAGCTATTCAGCATCGTATTATGGTGCCAGTTGGTGTATCAGGTAGAATTACGGAAATAAAATCCGGCAAATTCACAATTGAAGAAGTTGTTTATGTTCTTGAGACAGAACAAGGTAGCAAAGAGTTCACCATGATGCAGAAATGGCCGGTTCGAAGAGGACGTCCAATTTCTCAGAAAATGAATCCTGTTGCACCGATGATTACCGGTCAGCGAGTAGTTGATACCTTTTTCCCGGTAATCAAGGGGGGAGCAGCAGCTGTTCCAGGTCCGTTTGGTGCAGGTAAAACAGTAGTTCAACACCAAATTGCCAAGTGGGCAGATGTTGATTTGGTTGTTTATGTGGGCTGCGGCGAGCGTGGAAATGAAATGACGGATGTACTAAATGAGTTTCCTAAACTAATTGATCCAAATACAGGCAAATCATTAATGGAACGGACAGTATTGATCGCAAATACGTCCAATATGCCTGTAGCTGCTCGGGAAGCATCGATTTATACAGGAATTACTATTGCAGAATACTTTCGTGATATGGGCTATTCAGTGGCAATTATGGCAGATTCAACGTCCCGCTGGGCAGAAGCACTTAGAGAAATGAGCGGGCGTCTGGAAGAAATGCCGGGTGACGAAGGCTATCCTGCTTATCTCGGCAGCCGACTGGCAGAATATTATGAACGTGCAGGTTATGTCGTTGCATTAGGAAAAGATCATCGGGAAGGCAGCATTACAGCTATCAGTGCTGTTTCACCATCAGGAGGAGATATTTCTGAACCTGTGACACAAAATACTCTGCGTGTGGTGAAGGTATTCTGGGGGCTGGATTCGGCATTGGCTCAGAAACGACATTTTCCATCAATTAACTGGCTTCAGAGTTATTCATTGTATAGTACGGAAGTCGGCAAATATTTGGATCAGCAGCTGCAGCAGGATTGGTCTGCAATGGTAGCAGACGGAATGAGAATTTTGCAGGAAGAATCACAGCTGGAAGAAATTGTACGACTGGTTGGAATTGATTCTTTATCTGATAAAGACCGTCTAACTTTAGAAACTGCTAAATCGCTTAGAGAAGATTATTTGCAGCAAAATGCATTTGATGATGTGGATACATTTACTTCAAGAGAAAAACAGTTTAAGATGATGCGTCTGATTCTGACATTCTTTGAAGAAGGAAAGAAAGCCATTGAATTAAATGCTTACTTTTCTGAAATTATGAAGGGAACGGAATCGATTCGAGATAAAATAGCCCGAAGCAAATATGTTCCGGAAGCAAAGATTTATCAGATGGATGAATTGGCAGGCGAAATTAAAACAACGATGAAGCAAATTGTGGCAGATGGAGGGATGACCAATGATTAAAGAATATCGTACGATCAATGAAGTTGTCGGTCCCTTGATGATTGTTGAAAAAGTTGAAGGTGTAAAGTATGAGGAACTGATCGAAGTTCGCATGCAGAATGGTGAAATTAGAAGAGGTCAGGTACTTGAGGTTAACGGAGATAAAGCAATGGTTCAGATTTTTGAAGGAACCAGCGGCATTAATATTCGTGATTCGAAAGTTCGATTTTTAGGTCATCCTCTTGAACTGGGTGTTTCAGAAGATATGGTCGGTCGTATTTTTGATGGACTTGGACGTCTCAAGGATAATGGTGTGGCTATTCTTCCTGAAAAACAGGTGGATATCAATGGGGAAGTAATCAATCCATTTAATCGTGATTATCCAGATGAATTTATTCAGACTGGAATTTCTGCAATAGATCATTTAAATACATTAGTCCGTGGTCAGAAGCTCCCTGTATTTTCAGGATCAGGGCTGCCGCACAAAGAGTTGGCGGCACAAATTGCCAGACAGGCAAATGTGTTGAACAGTGAGGATGATTTTGCGGTTGTATTCGCAGCAATTGGAATTACCTTTGAGGAAGCAGAATTTTTCATGGAGGATTTTCGTCAGACCGGTGCAATTGACCGTTCTGTTCTATTCATGAATCTGGCCAACGATCCTGCGATTGAACGGATTGCTACGCCAAGAATGGCATTGACAGCTGCTGAATATCTGGCTTATGAAAAAGGCATGCATGTGCTGGTAATCATGACCGACATGACAAATTATTGTGAAGCACTGCGTGAAATATCAGCAGCTCGACGTGAGGTTCCTGGTCGCCGCGGGTATCCGGGATACTTGTATACGAATTTGGCAACATTGTATGAACGTGCCGGACGAATCAGAGGTCTAAAAGGCTCAGTGACTCAAATTCCAATTTTAACCATGCCGGAAGATGACAAGACGCATCCGATTCCTGATTTGACAGGCTACATTACGGAAGGTCAGATTATTTTATCCAGAGAGTTGTATAAGAAGGGGATTCAGCCGCCGATTGATGTATTGCCGTCGCTTTCTCGTTTGAAGGATAAAGGAACAGGCGAAGGGAAAACAAGAATTGATCATGCGCCGACAATGAATCAGCTGTTTGCTGCCTATGCACAGGGAAAACAGTCAAAAGAACTGGCTGTGGTTCTTGGAGAATCAGCACTTTCTGATGTTGATAAAATCTACGCGAAATTTGCAGATCGATTTGAAAATGAGTATGTCAATCAGGGCTTCTCTGAAAATCGTTCAATTCAGGAAACGCTTGATCTTGGCTGGGAACTGCTGTCCATCCTGCCGCGAACTGAATTAAAGCGAATAAAAGATGATATGCTGGATGAATATTTGACTGTGGGAGAGTGATTTTATGGTACGCTTGAATGTAAATCCTACCCGCATGGAGCTTACCCGATTAAAAAAAATGTTGGGAACTGCTGCCAGAGGGCATAAATTATTAAAGGATAAGCAGGATGAGTTAATTCGCCAATTTATTCTCCTGATCAGAAAAAACAATCAGCTGAGAATTGATGTGGAAGAAGAATTGAATGGTGCGCTGTCAAGTTTTGTTCTGGCAAGCAGTACCTTGAATGAAGCCTTTATTGAAGGGCTGGTTTCCATTCCTGCAAGTGAAGTAACGATGGATATCATCGAAAAAAACGTAATGAGTGTAACCGTTCCAATTATGAACTTTCATTATGATGAAGAAATCGTGGATTCGCCTTTAGATTACGGGTATTTAAACTCCAACGCAGAGTTGGATCGTTCATTTGATAAAATATCCTCAATCCTGCCTAAAATGCTTGAATTGGCAGAGGTTGAAAAAACTTGTCAGCTGATGGCAGAAGAAATTGAAAAGACACGCAGGCGTGTTAATGCATTGAAGTACTTGACGATTCCGCAGTTGGAAGAAACGATTTATTATATTAAGATGAAGCTGGAAGAAAACGAGCGTGGGGAAATCACCCGTTTAATCAAGATTAAAGATATGGGGAGTTAGATAATACAATCAGAGATCCGAGGAATCAGAGTTATTCCATCGGGTCTTCCTGTTGATCAAAGCTGAATGATAAGGATGCAGGGTTGTTCTTTTTAGCAGCAGAGGCCATAACTTGAAGAAATATTCTGCCCTTCGTTGTCAGTACCGGCTGGTTTGTGTGAGAAATATAGTAAATAGAAAAACCAATTTGTTTTTCGAGCGACTGAATTGTTTTAAGCAGAGAAGGTGTCAATGAAGAATTCATCCATTCTTTCGGATTGTCCATGTTCAAATATTCAAACTGTTTGAGAATTACATTAAATTCTTCCAAGAAAACATCTCCTTTTTTTTTTGGACAGCGCTTACATTTATATGTAAGATATCATAAGATGATAAATATGTAAATGAATTCTATTTAAAAATAAAAAATTTATTTACTATAAGAATGCTATATTGATCAATAAATGTAACATCCCATTTTTGAATGAAAGAGACATTCATCTTTTCTACAGGGAAATACAACATTTTTTTCTGATTAAAGGATTATTTAGATAGAGTGCTTATATTATTTGCAGCTGGGATTCAAGGCTTCTTTAAGTAATTCATACTGAATAAAACAGAAAATATATCTAATCTAAAGTGTTTATCCCAATTTTGTAAAATAAGTACACGGTTTTGCTGTTAATTAAAATAAAAACTGTGCACTTTTTATAAATGAATACTTATTTCATAAACTTATTGTCTGCCAAAAAGTCTAAATAACTTCTAAAAAATGTTTTTTATCGGTGATTCGCTAACCTTTTTTGCTTAACAATTAATTTATGCAGTATTTTTGAGTTATTCAGCAGGTATTAAGTAAGAGAAATCTAAATGCTGATTCTGTAAAAAGCAGATAGTTCTATACTTTTTTTGAAGTTTTGTGTATTCTTAGAGATATCTAAGGAGGTTGCTGTATTTTCATGAATAATTTGTCAATTGATAAAATGATAAAAAAATATTTGATTATAGGGACGATCATTGTCCTGGGGCTTTTAAATTTTCAGACGATACTGAAATGGGGGCAGAATCTTTTAGGTGCTTTTTCCAATATCATTTTTGCTATCCTGCTGGCTTATGTAATTAATCTGATTATGTCCCGAATTGAGAAGCTGTTTGAAAAAGTAAGGGAAAAGAAAATCTATCGCTTTAAACGAGCGTTGAGTTTATTGGCATCGCTAATTCTGCTCGTAATAATTATTGCAACATTTTTTGGATTGGTTTTTCCGACAATTTTTGAATCAATTAATATGCTGCTGGCTTCTTTGCCTAAGACGTTTAATCAGATTCAGGAATTTCTGACAGCAATCTTTAAAAATAATCCGGAAATTGAAAAAAATCTGAAATTACTTGAACTGGACTGGAAGTCTTTCCTTCAAAATATTTTTAGTTTTGTTGGGGGCGGTGTGGCGAATACTGTTGATATACTGATTAATTTAATCAGTACATTAATTGGGAGTCTGTTTAATTTTTTACTGATTTTTGTTTTTGCTATCTATTTGCTAGTTGATAAAGAAAGATTCATACATTTGTATAAACGCTTGTCCAAGCTTTATTTTCCAAAGAAAATTCAGCAGCGGACGAATCTGGTTTTGTTAATTATTCATCAGACATTCAGCGCATTTATAACAGGACAGTGTCTGGAAGCAGTGATTCTGGGGACACTCTGTGCAACAGGCATGTTTCTTTTCAATATGCCATATCCGGTACTGGTAGGGACTTTAGTGGGGGTTATCAATATTATTCCGATTGTCGGGGCATATGTAGGCGGAGCCATTGGTATGTTTCTGGTATTTACGGTTAATCCTGTATTGTCACTGTGGTTTCTGGTTTATCTAGTTATTCTGCAGCAATTCGAGAGCAATTTCATCTATCCGCGTGTGGTAGGCAATTCTGTTGGCTTGCCGGGTATCTATGTACTTGGTTCAGTCATAGTTTTTGGTCCGCTGGCTGGGATTCCAGGTATGTTTTTGGGTATTCCTTTTACTGCCAGTATCTATAAGCTGGGAAAAATATATATTCAAAGAGAAGAGACCCAAAAAAAGCAGGAAAAGGTATCTGAGTTGAATCTTTGAGATGTTAATGAGTCAGATGAAGACAAGCAACTATTGTTGGAGGCTGTCTTACAACCTTTTTGATTTGTTTAAATTTCGCAAATTTTAGTAAATAATCTTTAAAGAAAAACGTTGTTATTTCCCTTATTTGATAAATTCCGCTATGATAGAAATGTGCAACTATATCTTTCAAAGTAAGGTGGAGGGTCAAAATGAAATTTAGAAAACTAACAGCTGCAGTGACAGCTGCTTTATTAATGGTTGGTGGAATCAGTACAATGATGCCTTCCTTAAGTGAAGCGAGTGCCTCGGATACAGTGATTAATGAACGTTGGGGAAAACCAACATTTGTAGCAGGCGCAGGATTATCAGATGCCCAACGGGAAGAAACAATGAAAATACTTGGTATCAGTGCAGATCAGGTGAATATCCAAACTGCTACAGGCGCAGATTTAATTAAATATCTGGGCTCAGGAAGCGGTGATGATGCAGCAATGCTAAGTTCAGTCGTGGTAAACAGAGAAAATGAAGGTAAAGGAATCACTGTTGATATTGTGACACCTGAAAATATTACGTTGATTACAGCAGATCAGTACAAAAATCCGCTTGTTACAGCAGGTATCAGTGATGCAACAATCAAAGTAGGAAGTGTGGTCAAGGTAACTGGCGAAAGTGCATTGACCGGTGTTTACAAAGCTTTTGAAGCAAATGGAGAAGCAGTGGATTCAGATCGTGCACAGTTGGCGCAGGAAGAGTTAACAACTACAACCGATGTTGCCAATGATATTACGAACGAGGCAGTCAGGAACAATTCGAATATGACAGATGAAGAAAAACAGGCAGCGAATAAAGCTTATCAGACTCAGCTGAATCAGGCGCTGGTTGACATAAAAAGGGAACTTGCTGATTTGAAAAATCAGAAAGGGGATGCAGTCACTGTCGAAGAAGTGGAAACGGTTGTCAATAATGCCATTGAAAAAAATGATTTATCACAGTATATTTCTCAGGACAGCATCAACAGACTAATTGCACTGGCACAACAGTATCTTTCAATAGATGGGGTACTTTCTGCAGAATCTATTGCACAGCTTGATAAAATCAGTGAAGGCTTCCAGAATACTTTAAAAGATCTTGGCAACAGATTTGGTGATCTGACTGGTGCTTTAAAAGCTAATGAAGGTTTTTTTGCAGGCTTGTGGCAGTCAGTCAAAGATTTCTTCAGCGGACTGTTTAATTAGCAGCTGCTTTTATAGGCTCATTGTCAAATGGAACTGCTAACTGAAATACGTATGTTGGTTATTGAAAGTGGAAGATTTTCGATAACCAACTTTTTTGTATGTTATGAAAGGGCTTGTGATAAAAAGTCCATAATAAAATCCCAATGAAAGAACTGGAAAGGGTTCATTTCATTGGGATTTTTGAGTACAATAAAAGTGTTTGTCACAGGCTCTTTTCTGCATAAATTAATAAAAATCGCTCGTGATGCTTATGAAAACAGCCAGTAGCTCATCAGCAAGATACCAAGTACAATGCGATACCAGCCAAATGCAGTGAAATCGTGTCTTCGAATGTAGTTTAACAAGAATTTAATCACCATTACTGATACAAGAAAAGCAACAACTGCACCTACCAGTAAGATAAACAGCTCAGAAAAATTAAACGAATTACCTTTCATCAGATACTTCGCAATTTTAAGAAAGCTTGCACCAAACATTACAGGAATTCCTAAAAAGAAGGAAAACTCAGCTGCCACATAACGGGAAGCACCTATCATGATTGCTCCTAAAATTGTAGCTCCAGAACGGGAAGTCCCTGGTATTAATGATAAAACCTGGAAAAAACCGACAATCACTGCTGCTTTATACGTAAAGTTTTTCAAATTCGTACATTTGGGCTGTTTATTTTTATTCTGTTTTTCAATAACAATAAAGCCAATCCCATAAACAATCAGCATAATGGATACAGTGACAAAGTTATGAAAACGTGCGTCTAACCAGTCGTCCAAGAATATTCCGATTATACCAGCAGGAACACAGGCGACCAGCACCTTTTTCCACAATTCCCAGGTTTCCCTTTTTTCTCCCTCTGACTTACTGTTGGAGAAGGGATTAAGCTTGTGAAAATAGAGAACAACGACAGCCATAATCGCGCCTAATTGTATAACAACATTAAACATTTCCATGAAATCTGCACTTAAATTCATTTTTATGAATTCATCGGTCAGAATTAAATGCCCGGTACTGCTGATAGGAAGCCATTCCGTAATACCTTCAATAATACCAAGGATAATTGCTTTCCATAAATTAGATAACATAGGTTCATTCCTTTCTATGATAAATACATATAAAAATGCATATAACCTAGTATACCTTTAAGTCGAGAAAAAACCAACCAGTGATAGAAAACCAGATAAAAATTTTAGAGAATTATATGGTTTATTTGGTGTACACTTTATCCACTCTTTTATCCATTGAAAAAATTAAATAATAAGAAAAATGTTCTATATTTCTCTTGACTAATCGTAGGAAAGGGTCTGTGACATTAATATATCCTAAATCTTTAAAGCCGGATAAACGGTGTTCCAGTCTTTGTATGGTTCGAGCATTCGTAAGAAGCGTAGGAGCCAAGCCCCTCCATGCTTCGAGGATCGGAACGAAGTCCTTCAATTCTTAGCGGCTCTGCCGTTTAGAAAGTGATGAGATCAAAATGATGTGTAGTGTAGTGAGAACTGCAGACGCAGAATAACGGATACAGCGTAATGTTTTGTCTCAAGAATCGTTAGACTCGTAGCAACAGTAGTTTTGCTACGCATAAAGTTCTACTACATCAAGTGATTCAAGGAATACTTATCGGAACTACGCATACCATTCTGCTAAAGTACGAATATAAGCAGAAGTGGCAAAGTAGAACTAGTACTTGTCGGTCCTAATCTGTGATGAGTAATCGCAGGCAACATCTCGGAAATAAGCCGAAATTCACTAAAAATTTGTGGAGTACCAATTAGGAATCAATCAATATCGGAATGAAACATTCCGTGTTTCTTGTCATTTTCGGAATTTTCTGCTTATTGCTTGAAGCTGGGAACTTCTGCTCCTGCGGTTACTCGTCGCAGTTAAGGGCGTGCAAGTGCTCCTGCGATTACTCGTCGCAGTTAAGGACGTGCAAGTGCTCCTGCGATTACTCGTCGCAGTTAAGGACGTGCAAGTGCTCCTGCGATTACTCGTCGCAGTTAGGGACGTGCACAAGTGCTCTTGCGATTACTCGTCGCAGTTAAGGGCGTGCAAGTGCTCCTGCGGTTACTCGTCGCAGTTAAGGGCGTGCAAGTGCTCCTGCGATTACTCGTCGCAGTTAAGGACGTGTAGAAGTGCTCCTGCGGTTACTCGTTGTATGGAGAAGTTTTATCACAACTTCTTCAAAACTATTTTAATTTTCAGACTGACTCTCTTTTTAATCGTTCTACATCTTCTTCTGAAGGCGTGACAAATAATGTTTTCTGATTTTCATAAATTACATAGCCGGGCTTTGCCCCATTGGGTTTATGCACATGTTTGACTTGAACATAGTCTACTGGTATCTGAGCAGATAATCGGAATTTTGAAAAATAAGCGGCAAGAACTGCAGCTTCATAAAGTGTTTTTTCAGAGGGAGCCGAATTTTTTATAATAACATGTGATCCCGGTATATCTTTGGCATGTAACCAGTAATCTGTTTTCTTCGCTGTTTTTAGTGTCAACTGGTCATTTTGAAGATTGTTTCTGCCGACTAAAATCGTATCGCCTTCTGAAGAAATAAAAGACTCAGGTTTACTCTGCTGCTGTTTCTTTTGCTTATTTTGTCTTTGTTTTTTTATATAGCCTTCATTGAGCAATTCTTCTCGGATCAGACTAATATCCATAGGGGTGGCCAATTCCAGCTGTGAAAGAACAGATTCGAGATAAAGAATTTCTAGCTGCGTCTGCTCCAATTGTGCTTGTACAACACGGACAGCATTTTTCAGCTTCTGATATTTCTGGAAATATTTCTGGGCATTCTGATTTGGAGAAAAAGCAGGATTTAGTTTGATGTCAATTGGCTGATTTTCTTCATAATAATTATCCAGTGTTACTATTTCCGCTCCTTTTGGAACCTGTGTCATAAATGTGGTGAGCAGCTCACCGTTTCTGCGATAGAATTCTGCATTTTCAGTATCAGCCAATGTTTTTTCCAATTTGCCAAGCTTGGAATGATTCTTTTTTAACTCATTCTCAATTTTACGAATAAGTTCGCCTCCTTGTTGCTTTACACGATCCTTTTCAGCTTTACCGCTGTAAAAAACATCAAGCAGCTGACTTAATGTGTCATAAGTTGTTTTTTCTCCAGACAATGTTTCGAATGGAACAGGAGTGAAAAACTCTTTTCGTTCTGTCTGTGTAAGGGTGGGTAAAGGACGTAATTGAATGTCCGCCCAAAAGGATGTCCATACAGGGATTTTATTATTCGGTTGTTGGATTAGACGGAAAGCCAGCTCTTCAGCAGTGTCTCTGCCTAAGCCCTGAAACTGCTGCTGTAAAAATGAACCGCTTAGTTCCTCTGCTTTAGATAGGATTTCAAAAACTTTCTCTTTTGATGCTGTGAATGGATTTAGTTGATTTTTATTGGGAGGTGAAACATATTCTGCTCCCGGCAACAGTGAACGATAGGTATTTTGAGAACTGCCGACATGTTTGATTGCATCATAAATTTTACCGGTTTCCTGATTAATAAGCACAATCGTACTATGTCGTCCCATCAATTCAACAATTAAAAGAATATTTTGAAGATCACCAAGTTCATTGCGTTTTGTGAATGATAGATGAATAATCCGATCATTTTCTACTTGTTGAATGGTTCCGAGGATGGCACCGTCTAAATATTTTCTCAGCATCATTAAAAAGTTCGGCGGTGTCTCGGGGTTTCCGTAAACCATTTTGGTAAGTTGAATTCGAGCATAACTTGGGTGGGCAGATAACAACAATTTATGATTTTTTCCTTGAGAACGAATGACTAAAACAACCTCATTGGCATAAGGCTGATGAATTTTTGAAATACGTCCGGATATAAGCTGATCGGATAATTCATTTATTATTGCGTGGGTAAAAACTCCATCGAAAGACATGTTATTCCCTCATTTCTGTAATATCCATAACATTCTTATTATAACGAATACAGAGTTAATAATAAAGGAAGTAGTGTATGTATCCGATTTAAAAGAAAATGTTGCTAATTGTGAATAGCTGATCGTGAAAAAAATTCATTTGCATGATTAACATTCTATTGTCAATTTTCTTTTATTTCTCAGTTCAGTACAGTATACTTTAGGAGGTATATAATGAGGCATGGTTGGAGCATCAGCGGCAAAAAGTTTAAAAAATAGATTTCTGTTGTTATTTTCAACATAACATGTCCTAATTTTGGGAGGATGAATAATGGTAAAAAGACTTATTAGTGCAAGTTACAGTGATATTTCAAAAATGTCAGCCAGTGAACTGAAACAGTCAATTAAGGCAAGTGAAGGCCGAACAATTCTGGCTGAAAATGTAGTAATTGCTTCTCCTCAGGCGGGAGATATTACGAATGCAGAAGTGGCAGCTGCCTATAGTGCTGATTTGATTCTGTTAAATGCTTTTGACTGCTTTAATCCAATTGTACAGGGATTGCCTGGAATGAATGAGGCGAAAGTATTTGATTATCTTCAACATCCGGAAAAAAATAAAGAAAATCCAATTGCTGAGTTAAAAAAGCTGGTTGGACGACCAATTGGCGTCAATCTGGAACCTGTAGATTCAGATTCCGAAATGTTTAGTGAAAAGCTTGAAATTTCTGCAGGGAGAACAAGTTCAAAAGAATCGATTCAAAGAGCAGAAGAGCTAGGTATAGATTTTATCTGTTTGACTGGTAATCCAGGTACAGGTGTAACAAATAAACAAATTGCGAAAGCAGTAGCTGTAGCAAAAGAAAATTTCTCCGGACTTGTAATTGCAGGGAAAATGCATAGTGCCGGTTCAGAGGAGCCTGTTGTTTCAAGTGAAGCAGTTGAAGCATATGCGAAAGCAGGAGCGGATATTCTATTACTTCCTGCAGTTGGAACAGTTCCGGGCTTTACCGAAGATAATTTGAAAGAAGCAGTTGCTATAGCAAAAAAATACAACTTGTTGACTATGTCTGCGATTGGAACGAGTCAGGAAAGTGCGAATAAAGAAACGATTCGCCAAATTGCATTAATTAACAAAATTTGCGGAGTGGACATTCAGCATATTGGGGATGCTGGCTATGGCGGTTTGGCACCGGCTGAAAATATTTATGAAATGTCTATAGCAATCAGAGGAATGCGCCACACCATTAATCGGATGGCTCGATCAGTAAACAGATAGAAAAAAATTATGAGTATGGATCAAAAAAAGATCTGTACTCATTTTCTATTTATAGAATTTGGAATTTACCTGCTTGTCACTAAGAACCCTATTATATCAGTAGCTGCAGAAGCTATTTTCTAAACAAATGCAATACACTTCGAAATACTGTTAGTTTAATAATTTTTTGTATCAGTTTCTAAAATTTGGGGTAAATTCAAATACAGAATGAATTGACAGAAAAGCGAAGTAGGTTATAATTATATTGTGAACGAAAAAATTTTTTTATTCATAGCATAGGAGAAGAGCGTATGTCCAGAGGTAGAAAAGGTACTATATGAAGGACAGACTATGTGTGGAATGTAAAAAAGATGGAGATTGTTTGGTTATAAAAAAATGAGTATCAGCGATGTAACTTCGGCTATAGGAATTTCAACAGGAGCTTTTTACCTGCTTTATCCTTCGTCTGTGATACTTTAATTCGTGTTTAAGAACGATTGAAGAGGCGGTCCTAAAAATAATTAGATTTATTAAATCTATGGAATAGCAGTTTCAGGAATATGAACGTACACCATTTCTCTATGATTTCGGTTCTCCGGCTTTTCTCTCATTTTTAAATAGAATTCCTGCAGAAGAAGTGGAAAAAATGAGATTTGACAGTAAATCATTCTTTTTTTAATGGTTAAAGAAGCCAGCCTGAAATTGAAAATAGACAGGGAGAAGGTTTACGCAGTTTCAAGTACATTATTATTTACTGTAGAGATGAAGAAGCAATTGAGCCGCAGATCCAGAGAAATATTTATGTTCATTTTAAACAGTATGATTGATGATTTGTTTGAGTAAAAACAGAAACATGGTTGAAGAAAAATTAATAAATGAAAAGAGGAGAAATTGATGAAGGAACAAAAAGAAGATTCATTATTTAGTGTACTGGATGATGCTCAGGAAATAATTCAAAAATCCATTGGAATGAATATCAGACTTCCGAAGCCTGGAAAAAGATCATTGGAAATAAGCACCATTACAAATGGTATAGTTGGAGCAAGTCTAGTAGCTTACGGGTTGCTTTCATCTCGTAAGTGGACGATAATTTTAGGTGCAGCTGGAATTGCGAGCAGCATGGTGATGAATCAGGAAGCAAAGAGAGTACGGAAATAATATAGGCTAAAAACACTGTTTTCATCTTAAATGAAAACAGTGTTTTTTTTCTTCACAATGGGACATTCGTTATTTTTCAGAAGTAAAGTCACTCAAAGATACCATGATTTTTTTCAATAGCTGAATAGTTCCGTATGGAAGTGCGTTGTAACCTGCCAACAGCTTTTGCTGTTCTTCTAGAAACGCAAGTCGATCTGCCAGATGACAGTAAATTTTGTTTAGATAGGTCTGATCTGAAAAATCTGGAAGATAATCCGGAATCGGAAGGTAAAACATACCTGAGATTGGAGAGAAAGGAACAAACTCAGTCTGTTCTTCTATAATTTGTTCAATACTGTCCAATGTCTGTTTGACAGTAATTTTCTTTCCGTTAAAGTGCCCAGTATTTAAAATATAGCAGGAGATTTTATCTTCAAATAAAGTTAGAAAGTCCTGATAGTCTTCTGCCAGAGGATAACATCTAAAGGGGTTGGCAAATGGTTCAATAACTAGTTGCCCCTCGTCCGTTTTTTCTGTTAAGTGTTCAGCATTTGATCGTTTTGTAGCCAAAGTAACACCAAAAAGGGCGGCAAGCTGAGCATTGTCCACTCTTACAACCGGAGGAAGACTGTCATCTTTCATGATCCAATAAACTGCATCAATTTTTTCAGCAAAATAATTTTTTCTGTTTGGAGTAGCTAAATGTGATTTGACTGTTCTGCCATTGCCGTTTCGAACATCTTCCGTTACTAAAACTTTCTTGCCGTTCTCATTTAAGGTGACACCTACATTCTGACAGGTTAGAAAATGCTTAACAGCTGGATTATTCATTGGATAATCTTGTGTCTTATCGAAATAGGAGGGCTCTAATGCAATTGAGGAACCGTGTTTTTTTGAAATGATAAAGGCATCGTCATGAAGTACCGTGACAGGCTGATTATGATAGCTTGCCAAAGTAATTGTTGACTTACCGGAACCGGAAAGTCCAAAAGCTGCCATTGTATAAGTACGACTATTTAATTGAAACTGTTTCATTCCACCGTGACAGGCAACATAGCCGTTTCTATGAGCAATGGACCAGCTGAGTGTTAAAGCAGCCTTTTTTAATTCGCCAAAATATCGTAAACCTAGTATGGCAGCCGTATTATGAAGCGAATCAATCAGGACAAGACCATTTGGAAAATCTGGGTGTACCCAGTCAGGATCAGCCAGCAGAAAAAGGTCAGGTTCGTTGTAAAGAACAGAGTCCTGGTATCTCTTTTGATATTCGAAATCAAAAAATTGAAAATTTAGTAAATAAGAATAAAGATTTCCTTCAAATCCTTTTGGCAGCAAAAGATGTCCCTGAAGCATAAACTCTTTTGCAAGACCTATTCCTACAGAAGAATGATAGCATTCCTTTTTTCCAAGTTTATAAACAGCTTCGCGAAGAATTCTGCTGTAATATTCTTCATCTATTCCAGGCTGACCGATAATTCGGCGGGCGGATGCAGTTCTTCCGACTATTTCTCCGTCATTTGTGACAAGAATCTTACTGTTTTTAGGTAAACCGAATAAATCAGGCTGATCGATCGGTAAATCTGTGACGATTGTTCCGGGAGACTGTTGTGCCAACCGATAAGCCTGAGCAATTGTTGTAACTTCAGTTACGTTATTGGCATAAAAGGAAGTTTCAATTATACTTTTGATTTTTGAGAAAAACGGATTCGATTTTGTGATATCTTGAAGATTGTATTTTCTGATGGTGCTCATAAATAACACTCCTTTCGTCAGGTTTAATTCTAGTTTATCATAAGAATAACAGTTTTGTATGCGTTTTCTATAAAAAAATAATATAGTTTCTCTAGGCAAAAAAACAAAGTATTAGTATAATGAAAATGAGAAGGAATAAAATAATTCAGTGAATTCTATAGTTCACACAAGTTTAAAAGAGAAAAAATTCTATACTGAATTCCCGGTTGATGATTCTTTGTGATTTCACCCCGTAACAATCATTGTATCTACGGTCTCGCCGGACTGCGATCCTCGATACAAATGCGTTTATGAGAAGCCGAAACGTGTTGGCAGCCGGACTGTCCGAAAGAAAGCAAATAATCTACCAAACAGAGCTAAAGATTATTTGCTAACAAAAATTAAAAGGAGAGCCAATAGTTCTTTGCAGTTTCACCCCGTAATAATCATTGTATCTACGGTTCTCGCCGGACTGCGATCCTCGATACAAATGCGTTTATGAGAAGCCGAAACGCATTGGCAGCCGGACTGTCCGAAAGAAAGCAAATAATCTACCAAACAGAGCTAAAGATTATTTGCTAACAAAAATTAAAAGGAGAGCCAATAGTTCTTTGTGATTTCACCCCGTAACAATCATTGTATCTACGGTTCTCGCCGGACTGCGATCCTCGATACAAATGCGTTTATGAGAAGCCGAAACGCATTGGCAGCCGGACCATCAGAAAAAAATCCATTAACCAAGAAACAACGAATGGACTATAATCAATTTAAAAGAGGAGAGAGTCATTTGCAAAACAATTCTACCCCAACCAATAAACCTAAAAAGGGAAATAAGAACCCCAAATTGCTGATTCAACTGGGGGTTGCTGTGATCATTATTATTGCAGCACTATTCTTGGTCATTCCAAGAGTCCAGGCAAATATTCGTTTATCACAGGTCGAATCATTAGTTGATGTGGACTTCAGCAGTAAAAAAGTGAAGTTTGCTGATACAAAAACAATTGAAAAAGAGATTAAGGATAGCCGTGCAATTACAGTTGTATTTTCAGTACCAAGTGGAAAAACGTATGATCGGGTAATTTCACTGTTTGAAGATGAGGAAGAAATGAAGATGTTCAGCCGCAGTCTTACTGTTTATCCAATCATATATGATGCAAGTGAAATCGAAAAGCAGTATAATATAAAAAAAGAGGACGTCACAGTTATCTTTTTTGAAGGCGGCAAGGAGCGAAATCGATTTATTGTTGAGAGTACAATGGATGTCAAAACAGAGTTAATATTAAAGCTTAATGAGTTGCCATTAGCAATAGTTGAATCGGACGCGCCGATAGATACTCCCACAGATGCTCCAACAACAGAATCTGCTGCTCCTGAACCAACTGAACCGGAACCAACTGCAGAACAGCTGCATCAGGAAAAACTACAGACGGTACAGTAGACTGACAGAAAGAAGGGATTAAGATGAGATTTATGATTTTATTCACTTTAGGTGTTTTCTTCTTGTTAAATACACGCAGGAGTGCTGTTCCTGTATATGTAAGAAGTGGTTCACGTGATCGTTACTGATTTGAAAGAAAAAGCAGCAGTCTTATTAAAAAGAAAGAGGGTTCCGGATAATCAGGAGCCCTCTTTCAGGCAGTTTAAGAATAGACGGGTATATTTAGGGAAACGAATTAGGCTGGTTCGCTTTGATAAGACTCGGGGAGAATCTCTTCGTTGGTATAGTGATCCGGAGAGTATGAAGAATATAGTCGGGACTGCAGCTGTTTATAATAAAAAACAAATTGAAGAAATGTATAAGTGGCAAAATGAAAATGGGCAATTATACTATATAGAATATTTGAAAGATGATGAATATCAGACAATTGGGGATGTCTGGCTTGCAAAAGATGATTACGCAATTGTGATTGATCAGGATTTTAGAAGTCGTCATATTGGGCGGACAGTTACGAAATACTTTATTTATAAATCAAGAAAAATGGGCAGAGAATCAATGATTGTCAGCGAGATATTCAACTGGAATAAAGCTTCTCAGAAAATGTTCACCAGCCTGAAATTCTATCCCTTTAAGGAGCATAAAAACAGCTGGAGCTATCAAAAAAGACTGACTGTTTCTGAAAAACAGTGAAATTCCACCATCAAAAACTGAAATTTTTGATAAAAGGTTATTGACAGAATCAAGTAATTGACGGTAAAATAACTTTAACAAAAATTTGGGAGGAATCAAACATGACACAACTATCTATTACCAAAGCTCAATCATGGCAAAACTGGCGTAGATAAGTTGTATGTATGATTTTTCATAGATACAACTTTAGAAGATGGATTCTAAAATTTGTATCTATGCTGGCTTATTCAAATTATTTTGAAATTCAAACCACATAGATAATCATCTATGTGGTTTTTGCGTTGAGCAGCAACCATTCTTAAAAAGACGGTTGCTGTTTTTTGTTTAAAAAATGAAGATGATGATTTTAGAACTGCTTCAGAATTAAAGAGGTCATTGAAGTATAAGTTATTCATTTAGGAGGAAAGTGTATGAAATCGAAAAAATTAATGGGAACACTTGGCGTTGTTTTTTTATTTTTAATCATTGCTTTTTTTACAGAAAAACGTGAAGAAAAAGCTGAGGAAATTCCTGTAGTAGGTGTGTTGCAGTATGTCAGTCATCCGGCTTTAGATGAAATCTACAACGGGATTCAAGAGGGATTAAAAGAAAGCGGATTTGTAGATGGAGAGAACATAAAAATTATTTTTCAAAATGGTCAGGCAGATCAGAGTAAGCTGACGACAATGAGTCAGCAGTTAATTCAAAAAAATTCAGAGGTCTTAATTGGTATAGCGACACCAGCAGCGCAAGCATTGGCTAACAGTACCAGCGAAATTCCAATTGTACTTGGTGCGATTACAGATCCTGTAAGTGCTGGACTGGTGGAAACAAATGAAAAGCCGGGCGGAAATATCACCGGTGTCAGTGATAAATCGCCGGTCGATAGTCAACTTGACTTAGCAGTTTCATTATTGCCTAAAGCGAAGAGTGTGGGTATACTTTACTCTTCCGCAGAGGAAAACTCAAAGTATCAGGCCGCTGAAGCGAAGGAAGCAGCACAGGGACTTGGATTGACGGTTAAGGAGTATGTTGTTCCGTCCAGTAATGAGATTGCCCAGACAGTTCAGGTTATGTCGAGTGAGATAGACTTTATCTATATTCCAACAGACAATACCATTGCAAATGCAATGCAGACTGTTGTGAACGAGGCAAATAAAATGAACACGCCCATTATTCCTTCGGTGGACACTATGGTTTCTGAAGGTGGACTGGCCACTGTGGGAATTAATCAGTTTGATCTTGGGGTCCAAACGGGAAAAATGGCGGCAGATATCATTTCAGGCAAGTCAGATCCAGCAACAACGCCTATCTATACATTTAACACAGGAGACATTATCATTAATGAAGTTCAGGCGAAAAAACTTGGTGTGACGATACCGGAAGCAGTCTTAAAAGAGGCGAAGCTGGTAGGAGAAGAATAAAGCTGAATAATTTAAAACGAGCGGTTAAAATAGATTTTTTCGTATTATAAAATGAAGAACAGGAGTGGATCACATGATTGTTTCAGCAATTGGACAAGGAATGCTATGGGCAATTTTAGGACTGGGAATATTTATGACATACAGGATATTGAATTTTCCGGATATGACAACGGAGGGCTCATTCCCATTGGGCGGGGCAGTTTGTGTCACTGCGATTACGCAAGGAATTTCACCGATATTTGCAACACTTCTGGGGATTTTAGCTGGTATGTGTGCAGGCTTTGTAACTGGACTCTTGTTTACTAAAGGGAAAATACCAGTCATTCTATCTGGTATATTGGTGATGTCAGGCTTGAATTCAGTGATTTTATATGTGATGCAAACACCCAATCTTTCATTGTTGAATCAACCCAAAATTCAGGATATTTTTTCTTCCATGGAACTGCCGAATTATTTTGACAGTGTTTTTCTTGGAGCAATCGTTCTGGTTCTGATTATCGGACTTCTGTTGTTTTTCTTTAATACGGTTCTAGGACAGGCGTACATTGCTACGGGAGATAATGAAGATATGGCCCGCTCAATTGGGATTAAAACAGATAACATGAAAATTCTCGGGCTGACACTTTCCAATGGTATTATTGCACTGTCAGGAGCTTTGATTGCACAAAATGATGGGTATGCAGATGTCAATAAAGGGATTGGAGTCATTGTGATTGGCTTGGCTTCTATTATCATTGGGGAAGTACTGTTCGGTGAACTGACATTTGCGGAGCGGCTTGTGGCAATTGTCATTGGCAGTATTATTTATCAGCTGCTGATTCTGGCTGTTATCAAACTAGGATTTGATACAACCTATCTTAAGATTTTCTCAGCAGGAATTCTTGCGATATGTCTGATGATTCCGCAATTAAGAAAAGCGTTGAATCTCCGTATTTTGCCAGAAAAGGGGGAAGAAAAATGAGTGCAATTCTGGAAATCAGCCATGCAACTAAAGTGATTGATAATGGAATAAATGAAAAGAAAGTAATTTTAAACGATGTTTCATTAACCATTAATGAGGGAGATTTTATTACTGTTTTGGGCGGTAACGGAGCTGGGAAAAGTACATTGTTTAATAGTATCACAGGAACATTGACCTTGTCTGGTGGGAAAATAAAAAGCGGAAGTGAGGAAATCACCTCTTTTTCTGAGGAAAAACGGGCAAATTATTTTTCACGAGTCTTTCAAGATCCGAAGCTTGGTACTGCACCAAGGATGACTGTTGCTGAAAATTTATTGTTAGCATTGTATAGAGGTCAAAAGAGGACATTAAAAAACCGACGCTTGAATGAACGCCGGGACCTCTTTTTTGAAATCTGCAGTGAGGTTGGAAACGGACTGGAAGAACATTTGGATACGCCGACTGGAAATCTGTCAGGCGGACAGCGTCAAGCACTCAGCTTATTGATGGCCACTCTGACAAAGCCTCGACTTCTGCTCTTGGATGAGCATACTGCTGCACTTGATCCAAAAACTTCCAAACAGTTAATGAAGCTGACCGATCAGCGTATTACCGATGGAAATCTTACCTGTCTGATGATTACTCATCGAATGGAAGATGCGTTGCATTATGGCAATCGACTGATTGTTATGCAAAAAGGAAGGATTGTTAAAGACTTAGACAGAGAAGAGAAGGCTGCTTTGAAATTGCAGGATTTGCTATTGTTTTTTGAAGAAGAACCGGAAGAGCTGTCAGTTGACTAGAGGTTAAATCAAAAAAAATAGTACTTTATTCTTTGTTCTCTATGAAACAGGTACATCAGCTCCTGGTTTATTATGAGGTTGTGTCAAATACTCAGGCCTGTTTTTTAGTAAACGTACAAGTGTTTCCAGATCGGCATTTTACTTTTTAAGAATATAAAAGCAAAAATAAGAAAAATTATCAGAAAATTCATTGTTGGCTTAGAAATTTGTTGTTATGCAGATTGTCCGGCAATGAATTTTTATTGTTGTTGATTCAGATGCTGAATGGCGTCTTGAATCGATACTTCTTCTCATGTTAAAATAGCTAACAGCGAGAATGGACGGGAGAATTATATATGACTGACAGTCAGAAAGTTCAGAAAGTATTGAAAGAAGTATTTGGGTATGATCAATTTAGGGAAGGTCAAAAAGAAATTATTGATCATGTATTGAATGGGGAAAATGTTTTGGGAATTATGCCTACTGGCGGCGGGAAATCAATTTGCTATCAGCTTCCGGCATTATTAATGGAAAATGTAACCCTTGTTGTTTCTCCTTTAATTTCACTGATGAAGGATCAGGTGGATGCTCTGAACCTGATGGGAATTCCTGCTGCGTTTATTAACAGCACTTTAACAACGCAGGAAATGAATCAGCGGATTCAGTTAGTTGTAGATAAAAAAATCAAGCTCTTGTATGTAGCTCCTGAGCGATTGGAATCATTTGAGTTTCAACAGCTGCTTACACATGTAGAGATTGATCTTTTAGCTGTTGATGAAGCGCATTGTATTTCGCAATGGGGACATGATTTTCGTCCGAGTTATTTGCGGATGGCTGAAGTTGTTCAACAGTTCCAGCAGGTACCTGTAATCATTGCGTTAACGGCGACAGCAACGCCGCAAGTTGCTGACGATATAATCCAACAGCTGCATATCCCTGAGAAGAATCAGATTAAAACTGGTTTTGCCAGAGAAAATTTAGCTTTTCAGGTGATTAAAGATCAGAACCGGGATGTCTTTCTTTTAGAATATTTGAAGTTGAATGGAGATCAGTCGGGGATTGTTTATGCGAGTACCCGAAAAGAAGTGGAACGTATTTATCATTTGCTGAAAAGTAAAAATATTGCTGTCGGTATGTATCATGGCGGAATGAATGAAGGACTTCGTAATAAAAGTCAGGAACGTTTTCTTTTTGATGAACTGCGGGTAATGGTGGCGACAAATGCTTTTGGTATGGGGATTAATAAAAGCAATGTGCGTTTCGTTATTCACGCCCAAATTCCCGGCAATATAGAATCATACTATCAGGAAGCAGGAAGGGCCGGCCGGGATGGCTTGCCAAGTGATGCTATATTATTTTATGCCCCACAGGACCTCCAAATACAACAATATTTTATCGACCAATCAGATTCTCCTATTGAATATAAGCAAAAAGAATACATGAAATTGAGAGAAATGTCACAATACGGCAATGCTCAAATTTGTCTGCAAAAATTTATTTTAAGATATTTTGGTGAAAAAGGAACAGATTGCGGGAGATGCAGTAATTGTCTGGATAATAGAGAACTGGTAGATGTGAGTCTCGAGGCACAAAAGGTTCTTTCCTGTGTAAAAAGAATGGGGGAACGCTTTGGAAAAGGACTGGTAACTAAAGTGCTGACGGGATCAAAGGATCAGAAGATTGATCAGTGGGGCTTTGACAGGCTGTCAACCTATGGGCTGATGAAAGATCGTACTCAAAAGGAAGTAGGACAGCTGATTGATTATTTGACTGCTGAACGGTATCTTTCTCCTTCTGATGGTCAGTTCCCTCTGTTATCCGTCTCTCAGTCAGGTGTTCAAGTACTGCTTGGTAAACAAAAGGTCTTTAGAAAAGAAGATCAGCGGATTCGGCGTCTTGAAGCAGTGGATGATCAGTTGTTTGAATTACTGAGGTCTTTGCGGATGGAGTTTGCTCAGGCAGGGAATGTACCCCCATACCTCATTTTTTCAGATAGTACATTGAAAGAGCTCTGTGAAAAGCAGCCTAAAAATTCGATTGAATTTTTACAGGTCAAAGGTGTTGGGCAAAATAAATTGGAGAAATATGGGGAGCAGTTTCTTCAAGTAATTAACAGCTATCCGCCGTCAGACAATACAGAATCGACAAAAAATTAGACTAGTCTTGAAAGCTTGTGTTTTTTGAGAAACAACAGGTTATAAATAGCAGATTTTTATCTTTTTTGATACTATGTATAAATGTATTTGGTATTTTTTTGAAATATTCTGATGGAAATCAGCCGAAAAAACAAATGATTTTTCATTAAAATTTTTTCGCAGCTGGTGAAGTTTCAGCTAGAGGTCAATACAGACAAGTCTGCTGCCGGAAAGTTAAAAAAGAGTATAGACTGTTGTTTTTCAGAAAATTTCTATTAATAATGCAAGGAAATATGCTATAATTACATAATTAAGATTAGGAGGTTGACTGCAGATGAAACCTATCACAAAAGAATTTGCGATGGAACTGCTGAAAGAGGATGCTGACAGAATTATGATGCTGATTCGCAATCAAAATAACAGCCTTTGTATTTCTCAATGTAAGGCATTTGAAGAGGTTGTTGACACGCAAATGTACGGCTTTTCAAGACAAATGACCTATGCTGTTCGACTGGGTATTATTAGTTCTCAAGAAGGTCACCAGATGCTTAGTGATTTGGAAAAAGAACTGAATCGATTATATACTGAAGTGTATGAAGTGACACAAGATAAAAATGAGAGTGGCAAGGAGGTTTAAACTTTGCCAAAGAAAGTAAAGAAAAGACATCTGCTGGATTATAGTATTTTGATTCCTTACTTAATTTTGAGCTGTGTGGGCTTGATCATGGTTTACAGTACAACTTCGGCAAAACAGCTTACAGAGGGAAAACCTTTAACTGCAATGGTGATAAATCAGGTTCAGTTTTGGATTTTGAGTCTGGTGGCGATGTTTTTTATTTACAAGATGAAGACAACTGTTTATCAGAATAAAGGGTTTATCATGTTTGCTATTGCAGTGATTTCAGCATTACTTCTGGCGGTCCGCTTCACAGATTTGGGGCAGACAATCAATGGTGCCAAGGGTTGGCTTGTTATTGCCGGATTTTCCATGCAGCCTGCGGAGTATTTAAAAATTATGATTATCTGGTATCTGGCATATATATTGGCCAGACGCCAAAAATATATTGATAAAGAATTTAAAAAAGCAGTTTTCAGACCCATGCTTTTAGTTGCTGCTCTTATTTTTTTGGTTATTATTCAACCCGATTTAGGAAATGCAGCAGTGTTGACTCTGGTAGCCATTACTATTTTGTTGGCGAGCGGAATCAATTACATGTATACATATGTAATCGCCGGAGCAGGGATTTTGGGAAGTATTGCTTTTATTGAAGCTCTTTTACTGACAAAAGGAAGTTTTATTCCAGCCCAGTTTCAATATGTATACAAACGTTTTGAAGTTTTTTTGAATCCTTTTATTGACGAAAGAGAAACTGGACATCAGTTGATTAATTCCTATTATGCAATGAGTAATGGCGGCTGGTTTGGTCGAGGTCTGGGAAATAGCATTCAGAAAAAAGGTTTTTTGCCTGAAGCACACTCGGATTTTATTTTTTCGATTACGATTGAGGAGCTGGGACTGATTGTTTCAATTTTGATTCTTTTAGTTTTGTTCTTTTTGATTAGTCGGATTATTTTGGTCGGGGTTCGTTCGAAAAAACCGTTTAATTCACTCTTCTGTATCGGAATTGGCGCAATGCTGATGATTCAAGTGTTTGTCAACTTAGGCGGAATTACAGGAATCATTCCTTTAACCGGGATAACTTTCCCATTTTTAAGTCATGGAGGAAACAGCCTTTTGGTCGTCTCGGCAGCTGTTGGATTTGTACTGAACATCAGTGCGGATGAAAAGCGGCAGAAACTGATCGATGATTACCAGGTGGCTGAATCTGATATATAACGATTTGAGAGCAACTATAAATGAAGGTAGGAGTGGGAAAATGAAGAAAGTTTTAGTAGCAAACCGCGGTGAAATCGCTGTTCGTATTTTTCGGGCATGTACTGAATTAAATATCCAGACAGTTGCTGTCTATGCGGAAGAAGATGAATATTCAGTCCATCGGTTTAAAGCGGATGAAGCGTACTTGGTAGGACGCGGGAAAAAACCGATTGAAGCATATCTGGATATCGAAGGAATTTTAAAGATTGCTAAAAATGCAGGAGCTGATGCAATTCACCCGGGATATGGTTTTCTTTCTGAAAACCTTGAATTTGCGAAGCGCTGTGAAGAAGAAGGAATTACATTTATCGGACCCAATATCCATCATTTAGATATCTTTGGTGACAAAATTAAAGCTAAAGAAGCGGCTGTAGCTGCTGGTATTGCGTCAATTCCAGGATCGGACGGTCCAGTTGATACAATTGACGAAGTACTTGAGTTTGGAAATACACATGGATTTCCTGTCATGATCAAAGCTGCATTGGGCGGCGGCGGTCGTGGGATGCGGGTAGCTTATAATGAAAAAGATGCACGTGAAGGTTATGAGCGTGCAAAAAGCGAGGCCAAAGCAGCCTTTGGTTCGGATGAAGTATATGTAGAACGATATATTTCAAATCCAAAGCATATTGAGGTTCAGATATTAGGAGATTGTCATGGGAATGTTATTCATTTGTTTGAACGTGACTGCTCTGTGCAAAGACGTCATCAAAAAGTTGTAGAAGTTGCTCCATGTGTTTCAATGGATGAAGCATTGCGGGAAGAAATTTGTAATGCCGCTGTTCAGCTGATGAGTCATGTCGGTTATGTGAATGCCGGAACTGTTGAGTTTTTGGTTGAAGGCGACCGCTTTTATTTTATTGAAGTAAATCCGCGTGTACAGGTTGAGCATACGATTACGGAAATGGTTACAGATATCGATATCGTAGTTTCGCAGCTTCTTATTGCTCAGGGGCTGGAGCTTCATAAAGAAATTGGCATTCCTAAACAAGAAGAGTTGCGCTTGAATGGTGCTGCTATTCAGTGCAGAATTACGACAGAAGATCCGCTGAACAATTTCATGCCGGATACTGGAAAAATTGATACGTATCGTTCTCCAGGTGGTTTTGGAGTTCGTTTGGATGTTGGAAATGCCTATTCAGGTTATGCGGTAACTCCTTATTTTGACTCACTATTAGTTAAAGTCTGTACGCATGGTATTACCTTTGAAAAGTCTGTGCAGAAAATGCAGCGTTGTCTGAAAGAATTTCGTGTTCGTGGTGTAAAGACGAATATTCCGTTTCTGCAAAATGTAGTAAGTCACCCATTATTCCGATCAGGTGAGGCACATACAACTTTTATTGACAATACACCTGAATTATTTGAATTTCCTCGTGTACGCGACCGTGGAAACAAAACAATGAAATTTATCGGTGAAGTAACTGTAAATGGTTTTCCGGGGATTGAAAAATTAGAAAAGCGTTATTTTGGTCAACCTAGATTGCCTGAAAATCTGGTTCTTAAGAAAGATTTCATTACTGCAAAGAATGTGCTTGATGAGAAGGGAGCAGAAGGAGTTGTTGAATGGGTAAAACAACAGGAAAATGTTTTACTGACGGATACAACATTCAGAGATGCGCATCAAAGCCTTTTAGCTACACGAGTTCGCACACAAGATTTCAAGGAAATTGCCCAGGCAACTTCAGAAGGTTTGCCTGAACTTTTTTCAACTGAAATGTGGGGCGGGGCTACATTTGATGTAGCTTACCGATTCTTAAATGAAGATCCATGGCAGCGATTGAGAAAACTGAGAAAGCTGATGCCGAACACATTGTTCCAAATGCTGTTTAGAGGGTCAAATGCAGTCGGTTATCAAAATTATCCAGATAATGTCATCAGAGAATTTATTAAAGAGTCAGCCAAGCAGGGAGTAGATGTTTTCCGTATTTTTGACAGCTTAAACTGGATTCCTCAAATGGAAAAGAGTATTCAGGCTGTTCGCGATTCAGGAAAAATTGCAGAAGCGGCAATTTGTTATACTGGAGATATCAATGATCCATCCAGAAATAAATATACTATTCAATATTATAAGGATATGGCCAAAGAGCTTGAACAGCTGGGCAGCCACATCATAGCCATTAAGGATATGGCAGGTCTGCTCAAACCACAGGCTGCCTATCGCTTAATCAGCGAGCTGAAGGATACTGTTGACCTGCCTATTCATCTCCATACTCATGATACAAGCGGAAATGGTATTATCACATATTCTGCAGCAACAAAAGCCGGAGTGGATATTGTAGATGTTGCGGCGAGTGCAATGAGCGGAGCAACAAGCCAGCCTAGTATGACTAGTTTGTATTATGCGCTGGTAAATGGAGAACGTACTCCGGATATCAATGTTGACAATGCTCAGAAAATCAATCACTACTGGGAAGATGTTCGTATGTATTATATTCCGTTTGAAAATGGCTTGAATGCGCCTCAGACAGAAGTTTATATGCATGAAATGCCTGGCGGTCAGTATTCCAATTTGCAACAGCAGGCAAAAGCAGTCGGTTTAGGTGACAAATGGGATGATATAAAAAAAATGTACCAGACAGTTAATTTAATGTTTGGTGATATTGTGAAAGTAACCCCGTCTTCGAAAGTTGTTGGGGATATGGCATTGTTCATGGTGCAGAATGATTTAACAGAAGAAGCAGTTTTTGAGTGCGGCAATCAATTGAGCTTCCCTGAGTCTGTAGTAACATTTTTCCAGGGAGATCTTGGGCAGCCGACTGGCGGATTTCCTAAAGAGCTGCAACGTATTATTCTTAAGGGACGTCCGGCCTTTACTGATCGTCCGGGAGATTTGGCTGAGCCTGTAGATTTTGCAGCGATAAGTAAAGAGCTTGCTGAGAAAATCGGATATGAGCCGAAAATGGAAGAAGTATTAAGCTACTTGATGTATCCTCAGGTCTTTCTTGATTATCGGACCTCTTATCAAAATTATGGCGATGTTACTCTACTTGATACACCGACATTCTTCCAGGGAATTCGATTGGGTGAAACGGTTGAAGTCCAGATTGAAAGAGGAAAGACGTTAATTGTTCGCTTAGACGAAATCGGTGAACCGGATGTGGAAGGAAATCGAACATTATTCTTTAATCTGAATGGTCAGCGACGTGAAATAGAGATCAAGGATCACTCAATCAAATCCAGTGTTCAAACGAAGCGAAAAGCTGAGCCGACAAATAAGGGGCAGATAGGGGCTACTATGTCCGGATCAGTTCTGCAGCTCCTTGTTAAGAAAGGTGACAAAGTTAAAAAAGGCGACCCTTTAATTATCACAGAAGCAATGAAAATGGAAACTAGTCTGGAAGCTCATTTTGATGGAATGGTAGATCATATTTATGTGTCAGAGGGCGAAGCAATCAGCTCAGGCGATCTATTATTGGAATTAGAGGAAAAATAAAGGCATTGAGGGAGGAAAAAATGAAAAGAGTTTTGGCTTTTCTTGCAGTACTTTCAACGGTATTGATTATTGGCTATCTTGAACCTGTATTTTTTCCTCCTGAAAAAGTCGAAATCGATATAAGTAATAACGGGGGACAGGTTGTCTCTCATACGGCATTGCCCCACGAAGAGCTTGAAGCTTCGGGGTATGCCTTATACATAGGAAAAAAAATCAGCACGTTTACGCAGGAATTCGGCGAGCCGCTTACCAGATATTCCACAGGCTTAGGTTATGATTTGTTAATATTTGGTGAGGAAGATTCAGAATATATGGAAGTTAGCGTAAATAATGATATTATTCAGTCTGTTAAGGTGTTTAATACTACAGACAGAACTGCCCCGTTTAATTTTGAGATGACCTTGTCTGATATTTCAGAATTAACCACCATATTTTCAAATTTCTCCATTGATTATGAAGCAGAAGAGTATTCGATAGAGCTTACGGAAGAAGATATGAACTATCGACCGCTGATAGCCTTTGACAATCAAAGCTTTGCTGTTTTATTTTTTACGCATGGAAAAGAGAGTATTTCTGGGATTACATATGTTTCAAAAGAGTATCTGTTGACAGTAATGCCTTATCAGCTGACAACGGGACAGGCGCTGCCAATTACTATTGAAGAAACTGAAGCTGAGATAGCAGCGGAGAAGCAGAAAACAATCATTCGAATGATCAATTTATTAAGAATTAATGATGGTCTGGAACCCTACGCAATAAATTCTGAGACAATGAAGAATGCAGTTGAGTTATATCGGTTTTACGAAGAGAATGCTTCAGAATTCCTTTCTGTCGAACGGTTGGAATCTCTATCACAAGTCAAAAATGAAAGCCTTGGCGAAATTGCTTCTGCTTTTATATTTTCAAATACAGAATTTGAAAAAATGGCGGATAAAAGTAATCTGCCTTTGCGAAAGCCGGATGGGATTTATATGACCCCTGTCTATGATCCTTCCTTTGCTGCTCTTTTTTGGTTTTCAGATGGTGCCTATTATGCACGCTTTTCACAGGAGAATGCTCAGAACATTGGCGTTGCTTTTTCTAAAGAAGATGTGTTAGTCTTATTAGAGAATACACAAAATAATACAGAAGAAACAGAGGATAGCAGATAAGATGATAGTGAATGAATCACTTTTTAACATAGAGGATCAAACAGAGCTGCTGGTTCAAACTGTTTTGAGCAGCAGCAAACTTAAACAATATAAAGAAAATAAAAGAAAAATGAATCAGTCAGAAACGGTGCAGGAGAGGCTGTCTGAATTTTTGTCTTCAAAAACAGCGTTTGAGCGTATAGAAAGCTATGGCTCGCATGCCCCTGATTTTAAAACGAAGCAAAGAGCACTTCGTCAGGCGAAAAGACAGCTGGATATGTGTGAAGAGGTTTCTGAATTCAGAATTTCAGAAACAGATATTCAGGATATTTTAGATACGATCAGTTCTGCAATCGCAAAAACAATTTCTGATGATATTAAAGTGGATGCTGGGAACCCGTTCTTTACCAAAGGAACTCAGCATGGATGCGGAGGAAGCTGTCATGCAAGTTAATGTAAATGAGGAAAAAGAATTGACTCTGCAAAAGCGCAGATCAATCATTATTTGGGTTTATTCTTTGAAGCAGTTGAAAACACTGAAGAGATATGGACTTATACAGTATGTTTCCAGAAGGATGAAATATATTGTTCTTTATATGAATGAAGAAGAAATTGAGTCAGCAGAAGCAAAAATTAACGGACTGCATTTTGTTCGCAAGGTGGAACGTTCTTATCGACCGGATGTTGAAATGAATTTTGCAGAAAAAATCGGGACAAAGGCGGCTTATCAATATGTTGAAGAAGAAGGTTTTGAAGTTGAAGAAATCAATACTCAGATTCGCTTAGCTGAAAATGTATAAATTTGAAGAGATGAAAAATGTGTAGGAACTTCAAACATTTTTCATCTTTTTTCCATGAAGAAAAGCTAGAATAAAGCTGATGACTGTTACTGTTTTGTTTGATGACTGCGGCAAAACGAGTGAATTCAGTTAGCTATAAAAAGAACAGGAGCGAGAAGATGCGAGTAGTTGCAGGTGAATATAGAGGTCGTCGTTTAAAAGCATTAACTGGTGATAGCACACGACCTACAACAGATAAAGTAAAAGAATCCATTTTTAATATGATTGGTCCTTATTTTGATGGAGAATATGTGCTGGATTTATATTCCGGCAGTGGAAGCCTTGCAATTGAAGCTGTTTCCAGAGGTGCAGCAAAAGCAGTATGTATCGAGAAAAATTTTTCGGCATTTAAAGTGATTCAGGAAAATATTGCTGTGACAAAAGAAGATGAAAAGTTCACTGTAAAAAAAATGGATGCGGACAAAGCATTGGACTATTTATCAGGTGAAGGCTGGCATTTTGATGTGATTCTTCTTGATCCGCCGTATGCGCAACAAAAAATTGAAGAACAGCTCAAAAAAATGCTTTTAACCCATCTGTTAAATGATCATTGTGTTGTGGTTTGTGAAACAGATAAAGAGGTTGAGTTGCCTGAAACAATCGATTCTTTATATAAAGCAAAGGAATCTGTTTATGGGATATCTAAAATATCGATTTATAGAAAGGACTCTGCTGATGACTAAAACAGCTCTTTTTCCAGGAAGCTTTGACCCTTTTACTAAGGGGCACCTAAATACTGTTGAGCGCGCAGCACAGATTTTTGATGAGGTAATTATTGGTATTTTTACAAATACCGGAAAGAATTCCTGGTTCAATGCGATAGAAAAAGAAGAAATGATTGTGAAAGCAACCGAACATTTGAGTAATATTCGTGTTATTCATCAGGAAAAGAAACTTACAGTAGAAACTGCATGTGCACTAGGTGCTGGATTTTTAATCAGAGGAATCCGGAATATTCAGGACTATGAATATGAAAAAAACATTGCTTTGATGAATCGGCATTTAGAGCCGAAGATAGATACTGTCTTCTTGCTGGCAGATGAAAAATATGCGCATGTCAGTTCAAGTGTGTTGAAAGAAATAGCAGTATTTGGTGGAGATGTTTCAGAATTTTTGCCAAATGCAGTAAATGATATGTTGGAGAAGAGAGCGATGATTGATGATAAATAATAAGAAAAAATTTTCTTTTATTCCCTTTTTTTTGATTCTTGTATTCATTCTATTGTTTGTTGTGAGAATTCCTTATTATATTGAAGGGCCTGGCTCGACAGAAAATCTGAAGGACTTTGTAACAGTGGATGGAAAGAAAGATGAAGGAGCCGGAGGCTTTTATCTGACAACTGTGAGTGTGAGAAGAGCAACTGCTGTATCAGCTATAGTAGCCCATTTTACGGATTTCAATGAGCTGCTAAGCAAAGAGGAGCTGATGGGCAGCAGCACAAGTAAGGAATACGAACAAATTCAACAATACTACATGGATTCTTCTCAAAATGCTGCAATTGAACAGGCGTTGAGGCTCGCAGGAATTGATTATCGGATGGAGTATAAAGGTGTCTACGTTTTGACGATCGATGAAGAATCAGATTTTAAGAATAAAATTGAAGTTGGTGACACAGTAACAGGAGTTGACGGAAAAATATTTGAGAACAGCGAAGAGCTGATAGAGTATGTAAAAAGCCAGGAAGTGGGTCAAAAAGTAACAGTAACGTTTTTACATGATGGGGAAGAAAAGGAAGCATCTGGCAGATTAATGGAGCTTTCCACAAAAAATCCGGGGATTGGTATTGGACTGACGGATCATACAGAGATTGAGACAGATGTGGATGTGAGAATTGATGCAGGCAGCATCGGAGGGCCCTCAGCCGGGCTGATGTTTACGTTGCAGACATACGAATTGCTTACAGGAAAAGAAATTCGGAAAGGTCATGAAATTGCCGGCACAGGTACGATTAATTCTGAAGGAACAGTTGGAAGAATTGGAGGAATCGATAAGAAAGTGGTAACTGCCAGTGAAAACGGGGCAGAAATCTTTTTCGCTCCAGATGATGAAATATCTGACGAATTAAAAGAAGAGTACCCAGAGACCAAAACCAACTACGAAGAAGCACTTGCTGCAGCCGAAAAAATTGGAACAGATATGAAAATTGTTCCTGTAAAAACCGTTCAGGATGCCTTGGATTACCTAAATGAGCTGGAAGAAAAATAGTAATAATAGTTATTGACTGAACATCGTGTTCACATAGTGGATGTAGATTTTTCCCAATTTACAAGTACAATTAGACGAACCTTTCATAAAAAAATACACCTGTGAGCCGTTTGAGGTATGGCATACAGGTGTATTTTTAGCGTTAGTATTTTGGTATCAAGTCGGCCCACGGACCAATATGAAACACAACTCCCAGCAAAAAGAAAAGTATAAAGAGAACAATCATTGAGTAGGATAAGAAAATACCAATTCGCAAACCCATTTGAAAATTATTAATCAGGAAATCAAATTTTCTTTTTCTGTAGACGGATTCTCTAATTGAAATATTTTTCATCTTATCAATTTCTGATATTTGTTCTAAGAAAAGCTGGGCATCTGCTTCATCGATCAACTCCGAAAAAATACTGTTTTCACATTCAAAGTCGAAGTAATAACTAATTAATTTTTTCCTGATAAATCGAAAACCACCTTCCCGCTCCCAATAACTGCTCTTCATTTTTTTCACGGTAATCACGCTGATCGCTTCATATGGGTAGCTGTAAAATAACCCCTGATCAATATATTCAATGATTGTCAAAAAGATAATCCTCTGATCAGTAAAGATTAATAATCTGTTTCCTCTCAAATCATGAAAATCTTTGATATATTTACGACCTTTTTCTGTTTTTGGATGATAAATGCCCAAATAACCAACATTCATAAAGCTGAGATTGGGGCCATCAGTTGTCAGAGGAAAGTAGGATTGGATTTCTTCCTCTGCCTCAAGTTCACCTTTGACTGACTCAAGCAGCTCCTGCAGGAAAATATACATCTTAGTCTGTTTGAAAAGTGCATTTTTCTGCTCGCTGGAAAAGAGTGCAGATGCGTCTTGATTCATCTGTTCCTGATTCAGTTTCCGGACACTTTTTCTAAAAGTATTCGCCATGATTTATTACTCCTTCCTGTAAATTTTTTTTGAGTTTTTTTCGACCTCTGGATAGGTGATTGTAAATTTGTGTGATCGGCAATTGCAGTTCCTCTGCAATCATTTGCGGAGTTTCCTGATAGTAATAATATTTAAGAAAAATCAGCTGATCTTCGCTGCTCAGACTGCAAATCAAATCCAGAAACTCTTCTTTTTCAAAGTATTGATCATATATTTTAGATTCTGCTGCTTGTTCAAGAGGTACAAGTTTTTGCTTACGGATAATAGTTCTTTTTTTATCAATGCAGCTATTACGGGTGATTGTCAGAGACCAGGTTTTCAGACTGCTTTTCGATACATCAAACTGATCTATTGATCTCCAAATTTTGTAGAAAACTTCATTTTCTGCTTCTTTATGGTAATTGTGCTCTTCAGTACGATTTAATACCGCATTAATTGTCTTGATAATTTCTTCTCCATAAGAGTTAATCAGCAATTCCAACCCCCTGAAGTCCTTCATCTTCATTAATTCTACAATTTTTGCATCCATATCTGGCCCTCCTTTCATCCTATTATACGATCGACAAACTATTTTTTTATCAACAAAAGCTAAAAAATGCGTATTATTTTTTAGGAGGGAGGATTATGAAGGAAAAAATCGTTACTTATCGTTATTGGCTGGGTGGGGGAGCTGTGATTTTCTGCTGTATCATTTTCTGTGTCTATCGCTTAATCTTCCTAAAACCCATCCTCAGTGAGCAACCGCAGGAAGAGTGGTACGCAGCTACTTCAACTTCTGAAGCAGCTGTACAGGAAAGCTCATTTGAAGAGGAGCAGGTGTATGTGGACGTAAAGGGAGCAGTTGCAGTTCCAGGGATTTATGAAGTTAGTTCAGAAATGAGAGTATGGGACGTTTTGGAAATGGCTGGAGGGCTGACTGAATCAGCTGATGAAAAGCAGATCAATTTATCTCAACGGCTGGAAGATCAAATGGTCATCTATGTTCCTGAGGAAGGAGAGGAAATTATAAGTGCTGTAGACGAAGTCAATAAAACCAATAATTCACAAAGTGGTAAGATTGATTTAAACACTGCAGATGAACAAGCTTTAATGACTCTATCGGGTATTGGGGAGAAAAAAGCACAGGAGATCATTAAGTACAGAGAAGAGAATGGCAGATTCAGCTCTATTGAGGAATTGTCTGATATTTCTGGAATCGGAGAGAAAACATTTGAGAAGTTAAGAGACTCTATTTTTGTCTCTTAATACGAATTATTTTGTAAATCCTATTGACGGCAATTTCTAATTCACGTACTATTTGTATAGCTTAAGTTTCAGCAAAAGAAGATTTATGAGATGGAGGGGAGCAATATTGACAGTGGAACGTATACCTTGGGATCAGTATTTTATGGCACAGAGTGTGCTGCTGGCCTTAAGAAGCACGTGTACTCGTCTGGAAGTCGGGGCAACTATTGTGCGGGATAAACGAATCATCGCAGGAGGCTACAATGGTTCTGTCAGCAGTGATGTTCATTGTATTGACGACGGCTGTTATGTCGTAGATGGTCATTGTGTAAGAACAATACATGCGGAGATGAATGCCATTTTACAATGCGCAAAATTCGGTATTCCAACAGATCAGGCGGAAATTTATGTCACACATTTTCCATGCCTGCAATGTACCAAAATGATCCTACAGGCTGGAATCAAGAAAATTCATTACCTGAAAGATTATAGAAATGACCCTTATGCAGTTGAACTGATTTCAAAAGCAGGGGCCGTAGCGGAAAAAGTAACCTTATCCAAAAAATACTTTGCTGAACTTCAATTAGGAGAAGAGGAACTCAGCTCATTTGAAGAGCCTGCTTCAGGAACTGACTAATTATTGGTTTTATCCAATTCTTTTTGCGGTTGCCGGAAATTGTGTGATTCTACAATTTAATAGTATTACCCTGATCTTATGGATATACAGTATCATCCGATTAGTAAGCACAGGAAAACGTAAGATTATTTATGCGGGTTTTCTGTGCAGTTTTTTTACTATTCTCATTTCGATTAATGTTTTGATTAAAGAAGAGGCTGAACAGAAGCTTGGAGGTCCGGTTACAGAAAAAATTCTGCGTATTCATCCTGATAAAATTAAAGTAGATGGTGATCTTTTACAGGTGGAAGGGGACTTGACTGAGGACAGACAGCTGATTGTAAAGGGAACTTACCAGCTGTCCTCAGAACAGGAGCAGCAATTTTGGCTTCATCAGACAGAAATAGCAGAGGTATGTGTATCAGGAAGTTTTGAACTTCCGTCAGGCAAAACAAATCTAAACGGTTTTGATTATGCAGAATATCTTAGACAGAATCATATAAATCAGATTCTGAGAATTGAAAAAATTCATAGTCAAAAAGATGTAAAGGCTCCATTCTTCTCTTTGTTTGAGCAACTGTCCGTAATTCGGAAAAAAGCGTTGCTATATTGTAATGAAGTACTCTATCCAACTACAGCCGTTTACTGTAAGATATTTCTGTTTGGAGAAAGAGCAGGAGATGATGAGCTGAACGAAATTTTTACAAGCTTGGGTATCTTACATCTTTTCAGTTTATCCGGTATGCACGTTGCTTTTTTTGCCAACCTGCTGCGATACACGCTGCTCAGACTGGGTGTTTCTATAGAGACATTTTTCTGGTGGCAGTTGCTGCTTTCTTTTCTTTTCGCAGGACTTACAGGTTTTTCTGTCAGTGTGGTTCGGGCGCTGCTTCAAAAAAATCTTTCAGAAGGCAGCAATCGCTTTCGGCTTCACCTCTCCACATTGGATATCTGGAGCTTGACCTTATTTTTTGCGGTACTCATTCAGCCTTTTCTGCTTTTTACTTTAGCAGGGCAGTACAGTTATTTTCTGTCTTTTTCCATTATTTATTTAAGTGAAGCGCTAAAAACGGTAAGCTCTCCAATTTTTCGGAAATTTCTTTTCTCTGCACTACTTTCTATCTTTACTATTCCGATCTTGGGAATGACTACTTATGAGTGGCAGCCGCTTGGGATTCTTTTAACATTTATTTTACTTCCTTTTTTTGAAAATCTGCTTTTACCGGCTTTGACAAGTGGATTTGTATTGTCTTTTATTTTAAAAAAGACAATACTCAGCCAGTTGCTGGAAATATGCCTCATTCAAATGAACAAAGTATTTGCCAGTATGAGTGAGGAGCAGTTCTTTTCTGCAGCCATTGGAAAGATACCGTTCATTCTTTTTGCGGCAGAAATTATCCTGGTTTTGCTTATTCTGTTTTATCTTCCTGATAAGAAAATAAAGGCTTTAGTGTATACAGGAATATTGGTGTTTCTTTTATTTCAGAAATATGTGCTGCAGTCAGGGATTGTAGCTTTTATAGATGTTGGACAAGGAGACAGTATATTCATTCAGGCTCCTTTTGGTGGTGAGTCAATTTTGATTGATACAGGCGGAAGGATCACATTTCAGACCGAGCCGTGGAGAACTCGTACAATGCAGAAAAGTCCAGCAGAATATACGGTGATTCCATTTCTTAAGAGCAGAGGGGTCAAAAAGCTTGATAAAGTTTTTATAACACACAGTGATACAGATCATATGGGCGACTTGCTGGCTGTTAGTGAAAAAATAAAAATTGAATCTGTTTATTTTTCTGAAGGAGCAGAACAGGATACTGCTTTTTTTCAAATAATTCAAGAAATGGAGAGGAAGGGAACTTCTTTCTATAGCATTAAATCAAAAGCTGATTTACCTGGGGAGTTAGATGTCAAAGTATTAGCTCCTATGGAAGCTGGCGCAGGAAGCAATGATGATTCACTTGTTCTTTATACCAATATAATGCAGAAGCGTTTTTTGTTTACAGGAGATTTAGAGGAGACAGGGGAGAAAAAGTTGGTTGAGGCATTTCCTGCTTTGTCAGCAGATATTTTAAAAGTCGGACATCATGGTAGTAAAACATCAACAACTCGAGAATTTTTAAAGGCTGTCTCTGCGCAGGAAGCAGTTATTTCCTGTGGACAAAACAATCATTTTAACCACCCGCATGAAGAAACACTTGAAAAGCTGAACGAAGAAAAAATGAAGATATATCGAACCGACAAACAGGGAATGATTTACTGTGAGTGGTCATTTTTTTCACCTGATCTGCAATTAAAAACAGTGACAGGATCAGACTAGCTTTTGACACTTGAGAATGTTAGGATAAATAAGAGAAAAGAGGGATCAGATGAGTTTGCAGACAGTATTGAAAGATGTTCGTGAGAGTAAGATTGCTCCGTTATATTTGGTTTTAGGAACAGAAACCTATTTGAGTGAACTGTTCAAGTTAGAATTACAGAACCACTTATTTCAATCAGGAGAAGAGGAATTTAATATAACTTCTTATGACATGGAAGAAATCTCTTTATCTGCAGCATTGGCTGAAGCAGACACGTTACCTTTTTTTGGGGATCATCGGCTGGTTTTTATAGAGAATCCTTATTTTTTAACCAGTGAAAAGAAAGCTGCGCCTGTCGAACATGATATGAAAGAGTTAACTGCATATCTTGAGCAGCCCTCATCTTCTACAGTGGTTGTTTTTCAGGCACATGTTGAAAAGCTGGACGAAAGAAAGAAGATAACCAAACTCCTAAAGAAACAGGCGGTGGTGGTTGATGTTTCTCCAATGGATGAGCGGGCATTAAAAGAGTACACTCAGCAAACTATTAAAAATGAAGGCTATGAGATTCAACCTAAAGCATTTGATAAGCTTCTTTATTTATCTGATTTCCAATTGACGAAGATTATGGGAGAGCTGCAAAAATTGTTTCTTTTTTCTTCTGAAGATAAAAGGATTACTTTGGAGATAGTGGAAGAACTGGTACCAAAATCCTTAGAGCATAATGTGTTTGATCTTACAGCAGAGATTTTGGCAGGCAATAGTGAAAAAGCAATTCAGACTTATCAGGATCTTTTGCTGCAGGGAGAAGAAACGATCAAGCTGACTGCCATCCTATTAAGTCAGATACGTCTGCTGCTCCAGACAAAGATATTGTCTCAGCTGGGCTATCAGCAGTCAAATATAGCCGAAGCATTGAAGGTTCATCCTTATCGAATTAAATTGGGTCTGCAGCAAAGCCGCAGCTTCAAATTACAGAGATTGGAAAAAATTTATGATGAACTGGTGGAAAATGATTTTTCAGTCAAAACTGGAAGAATGGATAAAGAATTACAATTTGAGTTGTTTATTCTAAAGATTTCAGATAAGGTTTTATAGAAAACAAATAAGAAAAAAGTGTTCCAAATAATAAAATCAGTGTTCTTCTGAGTCTGTAAATATCCAGAAAATCACTGATTTTGTTTTGAAGATATATTGTATTTATAGGCCAAAAGAAAATGATTGAATCAATCTAATCTGCCTGCTTATGGGAACTGTTAAAGCAGCTTTTTATCTGAATTTTTCTAAGCCTTCTAATAGTTATATCATTGGAATCGAGTAGAGGGAAAAGCTAACTGACTTTCCGCCCCCTCTCACACCACCGTACAAGCCGTTCGGCATACGGCGGTTCAACTTATATTGCAGTGTGTACGTTTAGATAATAATCTAAGGCAAAGAGGATTCCTCTTTGCTTTAGTCATTTAGTGGATAATGCTCCATGAACAACTTTGGATAATCCACTACTATGACCTCGGCTGACTTCTCACGATAAACCTTTTTCGCCCAATTTTCTTACTAGGAGACTTCTCAATCGTTCGTGAGATCTCCCAGGGTAAGACAACTAACTTTCCTCTTTTACTCGCCTGATTTACCCGATAAGTTTACGTACATCTTTTGGACTTTGGTTTGTATAGAAACCTTATCCACTTACCGATCCTTGGTATCAGCTTTCTGTTCGTCGAGCCAAGAATTTGATACACGCTTCCTTCAGCCTCATCCTCACGAATACCACCTTGCGTTTCTCTAGCGATTGGTCGATGTGTACGCTCGCAGTGGACTTTCACCACCTAGGTAGTTGCCATGCCTGGCGTACTACAAAAAAGAAGCTGACTTAAATCAGCTTCTAAAAATCAATTATTTAGCTACTTTTTTGCTTAGGCGAGACTTGTCGCGGTTCGCTTTGTTTTTATGGATCAAACCTTTAGTTTCAGCCATATCAATAGCTTTTACAGCATCTTTATATAATGCATCCACGTTGTCAGCTCCAGCAGTGACAGCTTCTTCAAATTTCTTAATAGCTGTACGCATAGCGTTTGTTTGAGATGAATTTTTAGCATTCGCGTTTGCGTTAGTACGTACACGTTTGATTGCAGATTCAATATTTGGCATTTCTTTCACCTCCGATAAAATAAGGTCTTACAATTCAGGCGAGCCCAAAATGTAATTCAACAGTAATCATTATACCGAATCAAATCATTCATTGCAATAAAAGATGACAAGTTTTTTTCCTTAACAGTAAATTTTTTCATTTTACTGTTAGGTTCAGTTCGTTTCTCATCTTTAAAAGTGTAGAAGTAAAAAGTTTAATTATATAACAGATAGCTGGCTGTATATTCCAGAAATTCTCACAGGAGTAATGATTGAATGAATCGTTTCAATTACCATAAATGAAGAAGAGGCAGACTGTTCTCCTACTATATTGCCTGCTGACAGAATGAAAGAACTTCAAAAGGATGTGTAAGCTTAAATAGTTGATGAAAAACTGCTATAATTAACGATGGATATGAAACAGCAATATAATATTTAAGAATAGTATAAGTATAAAAAATGAGCTGCTTTATCAGGAGGGGCGTATATTTATGAAAAAAGTATTATTAGTTTTTGGTACGAGACCAGAAGCAATTAAGATGTGTCCATTAGTAAATGAATTAAAAAGTCGAAAAAAATTGGACATAAAGGTCTGTGTGACTGGTCAGCATCGGGAAATGCTGGATCAGGTTTTACATGTTTTTAACGTGAAGCCCGATTATGATTTGGCTGTAATGAAAGAAAATCAGACGTTATTCGATGTTACATCAAACATACTTCTTAGTATTAAAGAGGTTTTGGAAAAAGAACGTCCGGATGTAGTGCTTGTTCATGGAGATACAACCACCACTTTTGTTACAGGGCTGGCTTGTTTCTATCTCCAAATTCCAGTTGGTCATGTAGAAGCAGGATTACGTACTTACAATATTTTCTCACCGTTTCCAGAAGAGTTTAATCGTCAGGCAACCGGGTTAATCAGTAAATTTCATTTTGCTCCGACTGAAACAGCAAAGGAACATTTATTAAAAGAAGGGAAGAAAGTGGAGCATATCTATGTTACTGGCAATACTGGAATAGATGCTCTAGAAACGACTGTGACACCTTCATACAAACATGAGGAGCTGGACTGGATAGGGGAGGATCGTCTGATTCTGATTACAGCCCATCGAAGAGAAAATTTGGGCGGACCACTGGAACGCATGTTTAAGGCAATTCGCAGAATTATTGATGAACATCATAATGTTAAAGCCATTTATCCTATCCATCTTAATCCCAAGGTAAGAGAAACGGCAAATAGATACTTGGGCAGAGAGGAACGTATTCGATTAATCGAACCTTTGGAAGTCGTTGATTTTCATAATTTTCTTGCCAGGAGCTACCTGATCCTAACTGACAGCGGCGGAATTCAGGAGGAAGCTCCGTCTTTGGGGAAGCCGGTTCTTGTTCTTAGAGACACAACGGAAAGACCGGAAGGCATTGCGGCAGGAACGTTGAAGCTCGTCGGAACAGACGAAGAAACCATTTATGCGAATTTTAAAAGGCTGTTGGAAGACCCTGCTGAGTATGAGAAAATGAGTCAGGCGAGTAATCCTTATGGAGATGGGCATGCATCTCAGAGAATTGCAGATATTTTAGAAAAAGAACTGTAAAGCTGAACTTCATAGATAATAAAAAGGGTTTTTCCTGATAATGATAGCATATTGAATGAATTAAAACTAAGTTATGCTTCTAATCCAAGAAATATGGAGCCTATCCAGTAATATTACATATATGACTACTGGATAGGTGACGAGCATTTGAAGAAGCGTGGAAGCAAGCTTTTAATACAGGTTTAAAGCTGTTTTGTTCTTGTCATTGAAGTATACAGGTTAACATTTACTATCATTGAATATCATTTATAAACGGTCTTTTGTTATAATTTATAACTTGGTCAGGGTGCTGGGAGAAACTCTTTTTATTGCTGTTCCAGCAATTCGATTAACGATTTTCAATCAGCTTTCCAGTCATTTGTTCATGAGAACTTGAATCTTTAGATGTGGGAAGCGGAATTGTTTTCAGCAATCTTAAACCGTTCAAAATCACCAGAATGGTACTTCCTTCATGGCCGATAACTCCAAGAGGTAAACTTATTACCTGGAATAAGTTGGATAGGATTAAAAGAAGGATAACTGCTGCTGAAAAAATAATATTTTGTGTAACAATTCGCTTTAATTTCTTGGACAAAAGGTGGCTCATCTGAAGTTTTTCAAGATCATTCTTCATCAAAACCATATCTGCCACATCCATCGCCACATCTGTTCCTTCTCCCATTGCCACGCCTATTGTTGCGTTTGCAAGAGCAGGGGCATCATTAATCCCGTCTCCAACCATCGCATTCACCTTATATTTTTCTTTTTGCTGCTTGATTAAGGCTGTTTTATCTTCAGGCAAACAATCTGCATGGATTTCATCAATAGGAAGGTCTGCTGCCACTGCCTGCGCTGTTCTTAAATGGTCACCGGTAATCATTGTTGTATGGATTCCTTCATTCTTAAAGTACTCTAAGACATTCTTTGCTTCCGGTTTAGGCAGATCCAGCAACCCGAAATAAGCTGCAATTTCCTTTTCTTTAAATAGGTAAATAACTGTTTTTCCTTCGCTGTGAAGTTTTTCAACTTGTTGAATAAGTTCAGGCTTCAATGGTTCTCCATCAGAAAAGGATTGCTTTCCAACACGCCAAGTGATACCCTCAACAACAGTTTCCATCCCAAATCCTACGATGTTATGAACAACCAAATCTTCAATGATTTTTTCGTTATGATCTTTATAAAATGACACAATCGCTTGTGCAAGCGGATGGGTAGATTGCTGTTCCATCGCCAGTAATATATTCAAACCATCACGATTTTCTGTCAAAAACAGTGCATCTGTGACTGCCGGAACACCTTTTGTCAGTGTACCGGTTTTATCAAATGCGATTGCTTTCAGATCAGCAATGTTTTCGAGATAAATACCTCCTTTAAACAAAACACCTTCTCTAGCTCCATTTGAAATTGCTGCAAGGGTTGCAGGGGTTGCTGAGGCTACGAGCGCACATGGAGAAGCAACAACCAACAGAACCATTCCCCGGTAGAAACTCTCATTCCAACTCCAATCTAGAAAGAGATAAGGAATAAAGATCATTAAGGGAACAATAATCAGTACAATTTTTACATAGATATTTTCTATTTTATCAATAAAGCTTGCAGTTTGAGATGGCGTGTTTTGCGCTTCATCAACGAGTCGAACAATTTTTGCCAAGAGAGTATCGTCACTTTTTTTGTTGACTTCCATGGTAAACACTTCTCCCAAATTAATCGTTCCGCCAAACAATTCAGCACCGGCTTGTTTTTCAACAGGAATGGATTCTCCGCTGATTGCTGCTTCATCAATTGAACTGTCCCCGCTTAAAAGGATACCGTCAATTGGAATGCTGGAGCCTTTCGGAACTAATACATGGTCTTTAAGTTTCAGCTCAGAGACAGGTATTTTAATCGTTTCTCCATCTTCCATGAGCTTCAAGGCAGTTTCCGGCTGAATATTAATCAGATTGGAAATTTCTTTTTTACTTTTGTTTGTCGCGTATTCTTCCAGTGCTCCGCTTAGACAGAAGATAAAAGTGAGCATGGCTCCTTCAAACCAGTTGCCGATAATACAGGCTCCAACAGCTGCCAGTGCCATCAGTAAATCCACATTCAGATGTTTATTTTTCCAGGTGTCTAAAATCCCTTCTTTTGTCTGCTTTGCCCCACCACTGATTATTGCTAAAACAAAACTGATTGGATAGATAGAACTTCCTGATTTTTCTAACAGCAGACCTGTGATCATAAATAGAAAACAAAAAACAGTGGATAATACTGCTTGTTTTTCTTTTGATAATTTCATCATAATCCCTCCTTGTATAAAGAGTAGCATAAATTTAATTGTAATTGATAATAAATATGTCTAATTGAGAACGATAGTAGTTATCAATTAGATAAAATCTTTGTTTTTATGTATTTTTATTTATGATATTTCTAATCCATAATGATAATAATTATCAACTGTTAGGGGGATAAAAGAACAGTAAAAGGGGAAAGGCAACGGATAAAAAAATAATGATCGGCGCACAAAAAAACTCTGAACATGTATTATTGAATGTTCAGAGGTCTCTACTTTTTATGCACCTGCTTGTTGTATCAGCTGTTGAGGCGAAGCGGCAGAAGAAGGGTAGTGTTCAGACTGAAGCTTCCATAGTTGATCTGTCAGTCTTGAAATAGCTTCTGCACCGGTTCCGGAAACTTCTTCTTTTGTAAAAACAGAAAGAATAAATGGATGTGAAGTTTCCAAAATACCAATATCATGAATATAGTTATCGTAAGAACCGATTTTATGTGCGACTTTTCCTTCCGTTAATGAGGTTTCCAAGCGTTCGTGAAAAACAGTCTTTTTCATATAATCATAAATTTTTTGGTATTCAGCATTTTCAGCTTTTTCCTGATAAAGTATCTGAAGGATGGAAGCGGCTTCTTCCGATGTAAACTGGACATCTTCTACATCTGTTTCACGAGAAAAAAAGTATCTGTAAAGCTGACGTTTAGCCTGTTTTTCTCCGCCAAATAAGCTGTACAGCATATTTTTCGCAATATTATCTGAGTAAGTAATATTGTATTCCTGAAGAGTGTTTAAAGAATAGGAGGGTTGAATATTGTTGATTATCTTTCCAGTTCCTTCTTCATAATCTCTTTCTTTGTTATAAACAATTTGATCATTCCAGTGAAGGACACCTTCATTAACTCTATCTGCAACCATCATAGCCAGAGGGACTTTAATGGTACTTGCAGTGTAGAATTCTTTGTCGCCATTAACTGACAATTGTTTTCCAGTTGACAGGTCTATATATGTCACAGCGAAATCTCCGGAAAAATCAACAGAAGCTTTATTGATAATCGTTTGTATTTGATCATAAAAAACGTCCAGCTCTTCAGCATCAACTATTTCAATGGCTGTTTCAGGATTACTTTCCTGTTTTCCTGCAATGGGCTGAGCAGGAGGCTCTATCACTATATCGGGTTCAGAAGTCTGTGTTATTTTCTCTTCTTTTGCATAATCAACTGTATTCGTTGAGAAGAAATAGGTGAATATTAGAAACAAACAGACAAGGAAAACCACTCCATATAGGCTCATTTTCTTTTTAACCAATGTACTGTCCTTTCTATAAATAAATTGAGACAGTTCCATTTAAACATCTTTACCTTTTTTTTGCAAGGTGAAATTTTGTTATGAAATTTTAAGTTCTATTTAAGTTGGCAGGAATAAAGTAATGATAGTTCCGAAAGGATTATCTAGCTAGGAGGATTTTTATGGATTTTATTAGACGGGCATTGTTAAGTATGAAAGCAAAGAAAGGACGGACATTACTGCTGAGCGCTGTGTTCTCAGCGATTTTAATATTTGTTTTGGCAGGGCTGACTATTCGAAGCGCAGCCTTGACAGCAACTGAAAACGCAAAGAAAAGTGTAGGAGCAACCGTAACCTTGAGTACCAACCGAGAGAGCAGTATACAGAGAGCTGAAAGCTCTGACGGAAGCAGCGAAAGATTTGATCCGGGAAGTTTTAGCGTAACACCGGTAAATCTGGAGGATGCAGAAAAGATTGCTGCATTGGATAACGTTAAAAGCTACTCATTTATTTCTTCATCCTCTGCAGGAGCGACGGATGATATCATACCAATTTCCAGCGAAGACGAAACAACAGATTCTGCGTCAACAGAAACAGCTGAAGGCGGCACGAACGGCTTCGGAGGCGGCGGAATGATGGGTGGAGGCGAACAGACCGGTGACGGTGCTGCAATGATGCAAAGCGATTTTCAGGTAACTGGTGTGATGGATCTATCCATGTATTCAGGATTTTCTGAGGGTACTTCCACTATTGTTGAGGGAGAGGTAATAAGTTCTGCTGATGAGGATACAAATAATGTTGTTATTGAGCAGACATTAGCGGATGCCAATGAATTAAGTGTAGGTGACACATTTACTATTACAAGTCCTGATGACGAAGACACTACCTATGAAGTTACTGTAAAGGGAATTTTTGAAACGTCAGAAAGCGGGAGCAGCATGGGGATGATGTTCAATTTTCTGAACCCATCCAATACTTTGTACAGCTCGTATACATTTGCCAATACACTTAAGGGGGATGATTCAGAAGGGACAATTGATTCAGCAAGTTATAGCCTGACTGATCCTGAAAAAATGGAGGCATTTGTCGAAGAAGCAGAAGCACTGATTGATACTGACACTTTTAGTCTGCAAACGAATGATCAAATGTATCAGTCTATGCTGCAGCCATTAAATAATGTAGCAAGCTTTGCAAGAAATATTGTGATTTTGGTTGCTGTTGCAGGTGTAATTATTCTGACACTGATTGTTATGATGACAATTCGTGAAAGAAGATATGAGATTGGTGTTCTGCTTTCAATGGGTGAAGCAAGGGCAAAAGTCATTATGCAATTTTTTACTGAAATATTTGTTTGTATGTTGATTGCATTAGCAGTTGCCTCTGTTAGTGGAAATGTTGTCGGAAATGTTGTTGGTGAACAGCTGATTCAGCAGCAGACAGAATCAAGTCAGACAGCCGCGAATGGTAATGATAATGCTCAAATGGCAGGTGGAGGTCCAGGAGGTCAACAAGGTAATATGGGCGGTGGTCCTGGCAACTTTGGAAGTCTTGGAGCAAGCTCACAGGAAGCAGCTGCACAAATTGAAGATATGGATATTAAGGTTACTGCAGAACAAATTGCAATGCTGGCTGGAATGGGTCTGATGATCAGTTTTGGGTCAATTCTGTTATCTTCAATTGGAATTATTCGGCTGCAGCCGCGTAAAATTTTGACAACATAGGAGGGGTAAATAAATGTTAGAAACTAAAAATGTAGGATACTGGTACAAACAGGAAGAAGAATATTTATATAAAGATGTGGATCTGGAATTTCACAAGGGGAAGATGTACGCTATTTTAGGTGCCAGCGGATCAGGGAAAACAACTTTTCTGTCACTGATTTCAGGATTGGATGTACCAAAAACCGGAACGATTCAATACAATGGAGAATCTTTAAAAAATATTGGTTTGAGAAATTACCGCCGAAATGATGTATCGATTATTTTTCAGGCCTATAATTTACTTCCTTATATGTCAGCATTGGAAAATGTTCTTACTGCTATGGCTATTTCAGGATTGAAAAAGGATGACAGAAGGGGCCGTGCCCTTGAACATTTGGCTGCAGTCGGTATTGATGAAGCACTGGCAAAGAAAAATGTGACTCAATTATCCGGTGGACAGCAACAAAGGGTAGCAATTGTTCGTGCATTATGCTGTGATCATGAGCTGATTGTAGCGGATGAACCGACAGGGAATCTGGATGAAAAAACATCTGAGGACATTGTTAAACTTTTTCAAAAGGTTGCTCATGAAGAGCATAAATGTATCATTATTGTAACGCATGAACAGGATGTAGCAAATGCATGTGATACAGTGTTTGAACTGAAAAATCAGAAGTTTACCAAGAAGCGTAAAAATAAGGAAGCCAACGAAGCTGTCAGTTGAACAGGCGGAACATTGGAACATCAATCAAAACCTCCAGTGTGAACTGGAGGTTTGCTCTGCGGCTGAAAGCCTCTATTACCGGCCAGAGCCTGAAAGGCCCACTGAAGAAAGGTCTCCCGCTAGCACCACAATTACTCACGACTC
>NZ_JAJDJW010000008.1:0-161087 GCF_020567645.1 Enterococcus sp. CWB-B31 | reverse complement strand
GTTGTTTAAATTCTTCGGTATAGGTTCTTCGTGCTCTTCTTGACATAAAGTGGTTCCTCCCAGTGTGTTTTCTTTTAGTTTACACACCTTATTTTTTATGTCTAGTTTAGTGTAGCCTATCCATACTTTTATCAATGAATCATCTACGCCTTTAACTATTTATGATACAAATATATTAGACGAAAACGGAAAAATATTTGCAGGAAATGATGGTCAATTAATCTTTGAGAAACGTGCTGTTTCATCGTTTTTCAGAACTGGAATTTCCGTTATGACAGATGAATCTACATCATTGTTGCCAATTACGATAGCTCCATACTCTTATTCTTCCAGTTTCTACGCTTTTTTCTTAAGCGGTGAATCCGCAGAGACGATATACAACAAAAGCACTTATTATTTAGAAACCGAAACATCACACGGTCTTTTCGTAAATAAGCTAACAACTTTTAGTTTTAATTTTGAATACGAAACTAGATACAATAAGTCAAGACTTATGCGCATTTACTGGCATCAATCTAAATGGAGAAAATTCTTTAACCCAGAATTCCAAAATAAGCTAAAACTGCCAAAACTAGTGAAAATCAAGAGAAACAAAGAGCAATAGCTACCGCTTATAGTACTTAAATATCAGGTTTTATCAGGGTTATGAAATTCCTGTCCATTTGAAAACCAAGTTTTGCTAAGTCCGCTTAATTTACTATTTATTTTAAAAGTTAAGTTTTATTAAGTCCCATACGTGAACGAATATGAGGTTCTAAAGAATATGAATGTTAGCCTATACGGATGTCTTACACCCCCTTCAATAGAAATTACCATAAAAGTCTAGCAACATTGTAAACACGGTTGAAAAGGGCATAAAATACACAGGACAGACATTTTTGTCCAACACGATAAAATCAACATTTTCAGTAAATCTATTGACAAACACGTGCAGCACGTATACAATGATAGATGTCAGGAGGTATACGTGCACAATGCCAATGACACAAAAAGAACTGGTTAAACTTCTAGTAGCCAACGGAGGCGTAGAAGTCAAAGGCGGCAAAGGCTCACACGTTAAGGTGAGGTATCCAGGAGTTAACCGACCTATAACTGTCCCCCAAAAGATCAAGAAGGGGTTAGAAATGGGGATATTGAAACAAGCTGGGCTTAGATAGCCCGCTTGTTCTAAAACGATGGGAGGAGAATAAGAATGTTAGTAACTTTTCCAGCATTATTTTACTTTGAACCAGAAAAAGACGGTTATAGCGAAGGGTATTCCGTCTTTTTCCCGGATTTTGAGAACTTCGGCGGAACTTGCGGCGATACGGTTACAGAAGCAATGTATATGGCTTCTGATTGGTTAGGCATAACTCTGGCTGATGATATAGAAAACGGCCGGAAAGTCCCTACACCGTCACAAATCAGCCAGCTATCACTTGTTGGGAATAACCCTTTTAAAAATGATGAAGAGCTTAATTATACTTACGATCCGGAAAAATCATTTATATCAATGGTCAGCGTGGATGTTTCTGAATACTTAGATAGCCAAGAGCCTATTAAAAAAACTCTTACCATCCCAAAATGGGCTGATAAACTAGGCCGGGAGATGCACTTAAATTTCTCTAAAACTCTCACCGATGCCATTGCTGATAAAAAACTCAATGTATAGAATTTAGTCCCCAGCTTCTTAAGATGTTGGGGGTTTTTGTACCCTACTATAGTAATTTCAATCTTAGCATTTCTAAGGGCTCTATACTTTATGATGTTGGTGAGAAATCACTGGCATCTTTTTTAGAGAGAAAAATTTTTCTTATTTCCACCAATCGCTTCTGGAAGATGTCTCTTCCAGAAAACTATCAAAAAACGATACAAACCTTCAAAAAAATGTCAAAGAAGATTAAGCGATCCCTTGAACAACCTTATTCTAACGGCCCTTTGGAAAGCTTAAACAATCATATCAAGGTACTCAAACGCAATACTTATGGATTCAGAAGCTTTTATAACGTCAAACTCAGGATCAATCTCTGCTTTGGCGAAGCGCATTTCAAACTGAACAAAAAAGCCTAGAGAAAATTTCTCTCTAGACTCGACTCTATTTCTCTCGATTTTTCTTACCAACATTCGTTGACAAAGTGCCACTTAAATTTCTAAACGAATCATATTCGTTATCATATTCAAACGAATAATAGAAAAAGCTAAGTCCTTATATATCAAGGGCTTAGCTCATATATTCTTACTTTTCTTCTTCTTCACTCATGAATGTATTGAACACTTCTTCGATCATATCCCATTCAGCATCTGTTTCGATCTGCTGCAGTTCACCTTCTGTGCCTTCTTCATTTTCAATATATGCGTAAGCCTGTAATTCCACATCTTCATCTTCAGGTACGCCGGCTGGATATAGAAGAACGTAATTCTTACCAAATTCTTCCTGTCCGTCAACAGTTAGAAGAATTTCATACAAAGTTTCATTCCCCTGTTCATCTACTAACGTAATATGTTCATGTCCCTCATGATTATGCTCTGTCATTGTCGTTCTCCCTCTTCTATAAATAATTTGGAAACATACTGTTACGCATTTTTTCCTGCACCGTCCAAATAATTTTGCAGAATCATTACAGCTGCTACCTTATCTATCACTTTTTTTCGTTTTGCACGAGAAGTATTTGCCTGTTCAACCAACATACGTTCTGCCTGAACAGTAGTTAACCGTTCATCCTGAAAAACAACCGGCAAGTGAAATCTTTCCTCGATTTGTTTTCCATAAGCCATGGAGGCCTCAGCTCTTGGTCCGATAGAATTATTCATATTCTTAGGCAGACCAACCACCATTTTGGTCACTTCGTACTCTTTGATCAGTTCACCTAAACGATCAAAACCAAACTCCTGTTTTTCTTCGTCGATTCGAATAATCTCTATACCTTGTGCCGTCCATCCCAAAAGGTCGCTGACAGCAACTCCAACAGTTTTTGATCCAACGTCCAACCCCATCACTCTCATCGAAGATTGATACCATAACTTGATAGATAATGCTTTACAAGTTCCTCCATGATTTCATCCCGTTCATGACGGCGAATTAAATTCCGCGCATCCTGATAACGAGGAATGTAGGCCGGGTCTCCAGAAAGTAAATATCCCACAATTTGATTAATTGGGTTGTAACCCTTCTCTTCCAAAGCCCGGTAGACAGTTGCCAACGTCTCGCTTACTTCTTTCTTACGACTTTCATCAAAGTCAAAACGTACTGTTTCATCTGTAAAACCCATTTATCTACACCTCTTTTCTTTCATTACATACAGTTTCATTCTACTAGAAAGTAATTAAAACTACAAACAAAAATTCTTCCAATATAAACTAATATAGATAAAATTATTAAAAGAACAGCTAAAAAATCTGCATTTCTATTATATCTTATAAATTTCATCCTTCAGTTCTCTTTGCTCAATATCCTCAATCGGTTCATTTTTTTTGAGATAACCAGAGCTATCTAGCTTTTTATTCGCTTTCAAGCCATTATTAATAAAGAAATTACCTATTCTCAAAACTTCTGGAAACAATAAAAAAAATTCGGAAGTCCTGTTTTCTTCCGAATCCTCTGCTGGTTAACAATATCTAATTTTTCCACGTCTACTTCTCTTTTGCCATCAGTTTAACCAATAAAGCTTTCTGCGCATGAAGACGGTTTTCAGCTTCCTGATAAATGTAAGAATGATCTCCATCTATCACCTTTGAAGATACCTCTTCTTCTCTATGAGCCGGCAAACAATGTAAAAATATATAATCGGATTTTGCCTGCTGAACAAGTGAGTCGTTAACCTGATAGTCGTGAAAAATCTGTGTACGCATCTCTTGTTCTCCTTCATCTCCCATACTTGCCCATACATCTGTTACCACAACATCTGCATTTTTTACAGCTTCATATGGATCATCAGTTATAATAATCTGACTCCCTGAGGTGTTTGCAATTTTCTGTGCCTGTTCGACATATTCCGGGTTAGGCTGATACTCTTTTGGTGATGCAATGGCAATGTCCATACCAACGATGCTTCCGCCAAGAAGATAAGAGTGTGCCATATTATTTCCATCACCAACATAAGCAAGTTTAATACCTTTCAGCTTATTTTTTATCTCAAAAATAGTCATAAAATCTGCAAGAACCTGACAAGGATGATGATGATCCGTCAGTCCATTAATAATAGGAACGGAAGACTCTTTTGAAAATTCCTGAATCATCTGATCTGAAAATGTACGAATCATGATTCCGTCCACATAAGAAGAAATGACTTTTGCAGTGTCCTTAACTGGTTCTCCCCGCCCCATTTGCGTACTTTTAGTATCCAGAATAATTGCCTGACCGCCAAGCTGAATAATACCTGCTTCAAAAGAAACTCGGGTACGTGTACTGTTTTTTTCAAAAATCATAGCCAAGATTTTACCTGATAATACCGTCTTGTATTTTTCTGAATCTTTTTTCATACCAATTCCCAGCTGTATAATCTCAATAAAATTTTCCTCTGTCAGTTCAGTTAAATCCAACAGACTTTTTCCATATAGTCCTTCAGTCATTTGCTATCTCCTCCAATACTTGACAGATTTTGTCAACTCCTTTTGCCAGATCCTTTTCTGTGATTGTCAGCGGTGGTAAAAGCCGCAGAACATTACTTCCTGCTTTCAAGACCAGTACACCAGCTAATTGTAATTTATCAATGGCCTGCGCCAAAATCTGACTGTTTATCAGTTCGATTCCGATCATCAATCCTGTGCCTCTTACCTCATTTACTACCCTATTTTCTTTTAATCTTGTGGAAAGCTCGTCAATTGTCTTCTTGCCTTTTACAGCTACATCTGATAAAAATTCTTCCTGATTAATCAAATCGATTACGTTCTCTGCAATGCTCATTGCCAAAAGATTTCCGCCAAATGTAGAGCCATGGCTGCCGGGTCCGAAAGAAGCTGCGAGTTCTTTTTTTCCAAGCATTGCACCAACTGGAAAACCATTCCCCAACCCTTTGGCCAATGTAATAATGTCAGGTACAAGATCATAACCATCTGACGCATAAAAGGTCCCCGTCCGACCAATTCCTGTTTGTATTTCATCAACAATCAGCAGACTCCCATTGTCTTGGCAGACTGCTTTCAGTTCTTTCAACCATTCCTGTTTTGCGGGTATAACACCGCCCTCTCCTTGAATAACCTCTACAATTACAGCAGCAGTATCATTATCAAGATGTTCTTTAAGACCCTCAAGAGAATTGTAAGGAACATAAATAAAGCCTGGAACTAGCGGATGATAGTCTGCATGAATTGAATCCTGACCTGTGGCACTCATTGCACCAAATGTTCTCCCATGAAATGATTGAAGAAAAGAAATAATTTTTGTTCGACCTGTGGCTTTTCGAGCAAGTTTAATAGCTGCTTCATTCGCTTCAGCTCCGCTGTTACAAAAATAAGCAACATACTCTTTTCCATCAGCAAGCTTCTCAGCAACTCTTTCCTGCAAACTATTCTTATAAAGATTTGGAATGTGCCAGACTTTTTGCGATTGCTCCTGAAGTGTCTGATTCAACACAGGATGATTATATCCAAGGTTGACAACCCCAATCCCGCTGGTTAAATCCAAATAACGCTTTCCCTGAGCATCCATCAGGCTGCATTTATCTCCTTCAACAAATTCAATGCTTTTTCTAAGATAGTTTGGAAACAAATAACTCATATCGCTACCTTCTTTCCTATTATGACTGTTCCTTTGCTTAAGATATCATTAGTAATATGTACAGTCCCCACACCTTCTTTGATAGCTTTTTCCGTACCTTTTATTTTGGGAATCATACCCCCGGTTATCACTTGTTCCTCAATCAGCGACTCAATATCGGAAATCCGCAATTCTTTAATATATTCGTTTCCGTATTTGATTCCTGCAACATCGGTTAACAAAAATAATGTTTCTGCCTTTAATTCCGAAGCAATCTGGCAGGCGGAATCATCGGCATTAATGTTCAGCCACTCTCCAGAATCGGTTATTCCTAAAGGGGCAACAATCGGAATATAATCTTTTTCAAGTAAATCAAGCAGTAAATCTGTTTGGATATCGATCACTTTCCCTACATGACCCAAGGTTTGTTTATCCAGATACTCACCTAAAATAATTTTATTACTTGATGCATTCAAGCCCACAGCTGAAAGATTTTCCTGCTGAAAACGGACAGTGATCATGGGCTGTACCTGTCCAATCAATACCATTTGAGTGATTTTTAATACTTCATCCGTCGTTACCCGCAACCCATTTTTATAGCAGACGGGAATATTCAGGCAATCCATCATCTCAGAAATATAGTGCCCGCCTCCATGGACAATAATAATTTTTTTTCCTTCTGCCTGCCATGCATGAATCTGACTGAAAAATCCTGGAGTCAATGTGTCTCCAGCTGCTCCCCCGATTTTAATAACTATTAAAGCCTTCATCTTTTTGTTCCTTTCTTCTATCTCATGTATGATAGAGTGCATTTATTTCGACATACTTATAAGTAAGATCACAACCCCAGGCTTTGCCGGCAGCCGCTCCTTCGTGAAGATCAACAGTTATTGTAATGGTTTCCTTTCCCAGCTTTTCCTTCATGACTCGTTCGTCAAAGTGCTGCGGCTGGCTGTGGAGTAATACTGGCTGACCCTCTATAAAAATGTCAATATTTTCCGGATTAACGAATGGGTCAGCATAACCAATTGCGCAAATAATTCGGCCCCAGTTAGGGTCTGCACCAAACATCGCAGTTTTCACAAGAGAGGAGCCAACAATTTTCTTGGCAATCATTCGCGCAGACAACGGATCTTTTCCATTCGTTACTGTTGCTTCAATTAACTTTGTTGCACCCTCTCCATCTTGTGCAATCATCATTGCCAATGTTTTCATCACTTGATAAAGCATTTCCTGAAAAATTTCATATTCCTGAGTATGCTCCTGTATCTCTGAGATTCCAGAAGCTCCATTTGCCATGAGCAAAACCATGTCATTTGTGGAGGTGTCTCCATCCACAGTAATTTGATTAAAAGTTTCGTCAGTTATTTTCTTTAACATAGTCTGCAGCAGCTCTCTGGACATTGCCGCATCCGTAGTGATGAAAGCAAGCATTGTTGCCATGTTTGGATGAATCATACCAGAACCTTTTGCCACACCGGACATCTTTACCCTTCTATTTTCAATAACTGCTTCAAGAACAATTTCTTTTGTTTGTGTATCAGTGGTTAAAATCGCTTCATGAAAAGCGGGTGCTTCTCCGCCTGTTTTATTTAAATGAGCAATTCCATTTTCTATTTTATCCATGGGCAGTTCCTGTCCGATAACTCCGGTCGAAGCCACAGCCACTTGGCTGCTGGAAAGACCGAGTTGTTTTGCTGCTATCTTCTGCATTTCTTTTGCATGAGTCAAACCGGCTGCTCCTGTACATGCATTGGCATTTCCTGAGTTAACAACCACTGCCTGCAAGGAATCTGAAGCAAGTACCTCTTTGGTAATTTTAATTGGTGCGGCCTGAACAGCATTCGTTGTAAAAACGGCAGCAGCTCGAGCAGGGTATTCTGAATAAATCCAGCCAATATCTTTTTTCTTCCGTTTCAATCCGCTATGGTATCCGTCAGCGTAAAATCCCTTTGGTGAAGCGATGGTTCCATCTATTTTTTTCATACTCACTATCTCCCTATGGATATATCGGCACTTGCATGAGTCCATCTGTTTCAGAAAAACCTGCAAAAAGATTCATATTCTGAATCGCCTGTCCGGCTGCCCCTTTTCCTAAATTATCAATAACTGTAACAATTGTTGCCATCTTCATTTCCTTATTTACTGCAAGCCCGATGTCACAGAAATTTGTGCCCGCAACCTGCTTAATACAGGGAAAGCATCCCTCTTCCTGAATTCGGATAAACGGTTTTTCCATATAACATGATTTGTATAGATTCACCAATTGTACACAACTTAACACGTCCTTCAACTTAACATAAGCAGTCACAAGTATTCCTCTTGTCACCGGAATCAGGGAAGTCGTAAATTGAATTCCCTTTAGTTCAGGTGCCCAGTGTTGGAATTGCTGAACAATTTCAGGGATATGCTGGTGCTTATTCATTTTATAAACACTCATGTTTTCATTTACATGTGAAAAATGACTGGAAGCTGATATTCCTTTCCCTGCTCCAGAGAGACCAGATTTTCCATCTATAACAATTGAATCCAATTCTGCCAGCTGATTTTGCAACAACGGAGCAAGTGAAAGCTCAGAGGCTGTAGCATAGCATCCGGGATTTGCAATAAACTTACTGTTTAGATTTTCTCTAAATTCTGCAAGTCCATAATCAAATTTTTCAATTGAGGAAAAATGCTGAGCATCTGTTCCATACCATTTTTCATAAGCTCCAGCCTCTTTTAAACGAAAATCACCAGAAAGATCTATTACAGGAAAATCATTTTCTATAAATGGTAATGCAAGTTTTTTTGAGATTCCAGATGGTGAAGCTAAAAAGACTAGGTCGCTCTGATTCATTATTTCTTCGGGATCAACCGCTGTTAGCTTCATCGACAGTATTCCCTTCAAATGAGGATACTGCTGATCAACAGCCTGCGTTTCAGTTTGACTATGAATCGATATTATCTCTACATGAGGGTGATTGACTAAATAACGAATGAGCTCCAAACCGCCATATCCGGTTGCTCCAATAATGGATACTTTCATTTGTTTTAACCCTTTCCTTTTCGTTTTAATAAAAGACATGTTTTTCACATTATAGTTTTATACAGGGAATTCGTCAATGGTTTTTTATTAATTTATGTAGATAAAAAGGGAAAATATACATTAAAACCCTATACAAATGCATATTCATGCTGAATGTGTATTTTTTCATGCAAAAAAAGCTGATCAGGTTCGCCCCAGTCAGCTGTATATTGAAGTAGCTTCATTTTATTTACATGTAATATTGACAGATTATAATTGCTGCTAAAATAAGAATACCCGGTAAATAATTTGATACTCTGATTTTTGTAATTCCAGCAATATTCATTCCAATCCCCAAAAACATCAAGCCGCCGATTGCACTGATGCCGGCCATCAATTCATCCATCAAAGGGTCTGGAACATATTTAATTAATACGCTCGCAAAGATTGTAATCAATCCCTGGTACAAAAATACCGGAATCGACGAAAAAAGTACGCCAACTCCCAGAGAAGCTGTCAGCATAATCGCCATGAACCCATCCATTACAGCTTTAGTATAAAGCGTTTGATGATTTCCTGAAACACCACTTTCGACAGCTCCTATAATTGCCATGGAGCCAATTAAAAAAATCAGTGAAGCAGTGACAAAGCCCTCTGCAAAATTACTTCCTGACTTAGCAAACCGTCGTTCAAGATAAAGTCCAAACTGATTCATTCGATCTTCAATTCTCAATGACTCACCGACCATTGCTCCCAGACACATGCTGATTAAAACGAGAATAAATGATTCCGACTTGATTGACATCTGAATACCCAAAAGAATTCCGCCTAATCCAACTCCTTTTGTAACTGTATCCTTCGTTGCCTCACTTAAATTGCGTAAAACCGCACCCGCCAAACTCCCGACAACAATTGCCAGTCCGTTGACAATTGATCCTAACAAAATCATTTAGTCCCCTCCTGTAATAAAAAGGCATGAAATCAATCAGGCGCCCCTGACTGATTTCAGCTGTAAACATCATTTTGATCAATCGCTCTCTCATTATAACACTAATTTTTCTGAAAATTACAAAAATATTGATTTATTTTTCCTGATTCAAGAACACTTTATAAGCCTCTTGATCATAGATCTTGTCAATTTCACCAATAAATTCTTTCGGCGGCTCCGGACGTACAAACCCATTTTTAAACTGATATAAGCCATCCTCATTGTTTAAACTGAATACTCCGCCAAAATCATAGCCGTCTTTCTTCTCTTTAATTGCCCATCTGATTCCTTCCCAGTTCACTAAATAGGGTGCCATCAAACCTTGATTTTCATGGGTGCTTCCTGCATACATATACCAGACCTTCCTTCCAGATATGAAGCAAAGTCCGCCAGCATCAGGTACGCCATCAATAAAAACAAGGATAATCTTCATTCTGCCGCAGTCAAGAAATGCATCTGCCAATCGATCAAAATAGTCTTGAGGTCTATAAGAAATCTTGTGCCGCTCACTAGTCATGGCATATAATTTATAAAAAATGTCCAAATCCTTACGGTTAGAAGAGACTTTACTCTCCAATCCCTTTTTTTCGGCATAGCGAATACGGTATCTGGTTTTACTGTAAAATCCTTCCAATACCTCTTCTTCTGATTTTCCTTCTAAATTGACAACCATGTTATATCTTGGCTGAATCGTGTCTTTCCCGCCTAATTCCCGATTCCTTACAATAAATCCTGCTGCTCTCAAACTCTTGTTAATTTCCTCACAGTAAAGAAATTCAGGATCCATTCTTAATAGAAAAACCTGCTGCTTTTTCAATTCTGTTTCTGCTTCACGGACTAGTCTGTTTATATATTCTAAAGAAAATTCATTCATCACCGGTCCCTTTGAAACGTAGGCAAATTTCTTTTCTCCAATATTTTTAACCATTAACACAGACATCGCAGCAACAATGTCACCTTCTTCTTCTAAATAAACATATAGAGGTTCCCAGTTATTTTTCACATAGCTCCATCCTGTTTCCTGAGTCACAGAACTGAACGCTGCATTTCGAATAAATGTATCATATGTTTCCATTTCCGAATGATTTGTACTGTTGATTATAGGCATATATTTTTTCCGTCCTTTTTTCGTATTATTTACAAATAAATAATACGAAAACAAGCTTAGACATACCTTAAAACTGTCAAACTTCTAAAAATCGGACAACAGAAGTAGATATCAATTTTTCCCATACAAAATACTCCTATCTAGGATTTTATTATTTCTCTGTCCTAGATAGGAGCAGCATGTCACTTATGTCGCACCTTCATTATGCATTCTGTTTAAATTATTAAATCGAAAACAAATCTGTTGCTGATTCGGGGTCAGTATCATAAACATTGAACGTGTGACCGACACCAAGTCCATACTCTTTCAAAATAGAAGTCATTGCCATTTGCGCCAATTCCTTCATATTATTTTCCTTGCTCAAATGTCCAAGATAAACTCGTTTTGTATGAGCACCGATCACATCGGCCATAACCAACGCACCATCATCATTTGACAAATGCCCATGATCCCCTAAAATACGTTGTTTCAGGCTCCATGGATAGGCACCGGCACGAAGCATTCCCAAATCGTGATTGCTTTCAATCAGGTAGGCATCTGCATCTCGCACAGTCCCCCGGAGATGATCACTGCAGTAGCCTGTATCTGTCAAAATAACGAAGGATTTATTATCCTTATAAAATCTATAAAATTGAGGAGCTGCCGCATCATGAGAGACACCAAAGCTTTCAATGTCCATATCACCTAACGTCAGTACCTTTCCCATTTCGAAAATATGCTTTTGCTCCAGTTTCACATTGCCAATCATTGAATCCATGGCCTGCCAAGTTTTTTCATTGGCATAAACATCCAGATTATACTTTCTCGCCAGTACTCCTACCCCATGAATATGATCTCTGTGTTCATGAGTGACCAGAATAGCATCCAGCTCTTCCGGTTTACGGTCTATTTCAGATAATAGTGATGTGATTTTCTTACCGCTTAACCCGGCATCTACCAAAATTTTCTTTTCCTTTGATTCTATAAAAAGGGAATTGCCTGTACTTCCGCTGGCAAGCACACTGACATTAAATGCCTTTTCCTGCTTCATTTTTCCTACGCTTCCCTTCCTTTAATCTTTCATGTAATCAGTATATAGTATACAACGATCAATTATCTTTTTCCACCCTGATAACCGCATTACTGGTAATAATTGTATTGCTCATGGCGTTCACCTGCTCAACCTGCAGAGTCGTTGAATTGGAAGATATCCCGATAAACCAGACAGGAACATAAACATTCTTTTCTCTGATCTTGTATATCTGCGAATAAGCCAGCTTTGAAAAAGTAATAGTTGAGTTGCTGGGGATCTTATTGTTTACGTAAAGTGTTTCTATGGCATCCTGTTCTGAATAAAGATCTGCTTTTTCTCTCAGCTCTTCCAGATTTCCAATATGAGACTGCGAATACTGTACGATTCTAAGTAAATCATCTGTCTCGCTTTTTTCAAGCGACAGGGTAATCTGAGCCGTGTCATCATGAATTGGAATACCTCCATATGATTGTGCTGCAACGAGTTCGGGAAATTCACCGTTTAAATTAGAAAACTGAGGTAAATACGTATATTCATTGCCGTATAAGACACTTTTTTCATCCCTAAGAAAGCCGGAAAACGTCTCATTAACTTCATCTGGATCAATGTAGTGATTGCTTGGATAATCAATGACGCCATTTTCAGTCACAGTAATATTTTTTAAATAGGAATAGTCATTTTTAGCTGCTTGCTGTTCCTGAATAGCCATATAAAAATTTGTCTGTTCTCCACTTAGGTAGTAACCTTCAGAGCGTTTAGTAGACAATTCCTTTTTGTGCGTAATCTGATCTTTTTTCAGACGCGTTTCCAGGCTTTCTGTTTTCTCGGAATAAGAGACGTAACTTTCATCCTGCAGACCTTCCCGATAGATACTGAATAAAAAGATATTTACCCCTAAGAAAACCAGGAAAAAAATCCATTCAATCCGCTTAAAATCCATTACTGCACCTCCAAATTCACGATTTTCTGCAGCAATTCGCGCTCCGGATACCATTGTCCACGATACAAAATATACCATTCCGGTGTTAAATCAACAACTTGGGTGATACCCTCGATTGTCTGCCAGCTATAGCCGATAATCAGCGATTCAATTCCTTCGATATCTGCACCGTAAGCAAGCAGCTCATCCAACAAATCAGAAGTGTCCTGTAAAGTAACTTCTTCTTCAGAAGGGATAGGTACCTGAATCATATCAACACTTGTATCAATGCTGATTTTATGCTGCTCAGATTCTTCTCCATCAATGGTGACTTTGACCTGCCCTTTATTATTTTCACTGAAAACAGGAAAACCTTCCACAAATGTACGGTAATTCACTTTATTATCTGAGTAATCAAAATAGCGTATATTCCCAATATTGGTTCCCAATTTTTTCATATAGCCAAAACTGTCAGCATACACATTATGATCCTCAGAAGATACCTGGAGATTTCCACTAAAATACACTGTACTCGTTTCTTCGTCAATAACCAGCTTTTCAACCCCGCTTGTATATGAAAGATCGTTACTGTCCTCATTTGTATGAACACTGTCCGGATTGGCAAAAAAAGCATTTCTGAAAAGTGTTATAGGCTGAGATGCTAAAATATAGCTGTATTTTTTAAGTTTTAGGTCGCTCATCATATAGTATTGCTTATTTGCAATTGACGAACGTTCAATAGCCTTAAAATAGTTGATTCCGTCTTTTTTCAATAAATTTTCTATCTTTTCCTGGTCAATCGAGATAAATGCTGCGTAAACATTTTTATTCTCAAAATCAAAAAAATAGATTCTTTTTCCATCAAAATCGACTTGTATACTGCTGAAATAGACTTCTTCTGCCAACGGGATATCAGTAAGATCAATCGGAAGATTATACACGGACAGATATTCACTTAGCAGGAAACGTCCTTCATAAAGAAATTCAAATCCTCTTTTATCTGAATAGTAATTTTCGTATTCTTCTTCGCTTCCGCTGCTTACCAAAGAAAGCTGGTCAATTATACTGCTGCTCAACACCTTTTGAATGGAGCTGATTAGACTTTCGCTCGTACTTACAGTTATCTCGTCATTCTCCATTCTGACAATTCTTAGAGGGAGAAAAACATCGCTGCTGGATCTTTCTTTCGTTGTAGAAGTGACCTGCCCCTCATTTTCCAAGCTATCTTCTTTAATTGAAGAACTGCTCCAAATTGAATAGCTGAAATAGAGACTTAGCAAAACCATCAGAATCAGACCGATCCGAATCAGTTTCTCAGTAATAGTCATTTTCATTCCCACCAAACCTCCTCATAAGGTTCATAAGGCAGAGAAATATAGAATGTTGATCCCTGACCTTCTCGGCTTTCAACCCAGATCGCCCCATTATGAGCCTTCATTACTTCTTTTGAGATTGCCAGTCCCAGTCCTGTACCGCCCTGTGCTCTCGCTCGCGCCTTATCCACTCGATAAAAGCGTTCAAACACTTTCGGTAAATCTTTCTTTGGAATACCAAGTCCTCTGTCTGTTACGCTGAAAATAACACTACTGTGGGTTTCCAACAGACGGCAGACAATTTCTCCGCCATCTGGAGAATATTTAATGGCATTATTCATAATATTGTCTAGTACTTGTATAATTTTATCCATATCAAGTTCAACCCAAAGATCTCTCTTGGTAAACTCACGGCGAATGACAAATTTCTTCTCGTCATTTTCAACCATCATATCAAAACGATCCAGTACAAAATTTATTAATTCATTAAAATTGACATACTCCATCTGCAACTCAGAATTTCCGGAATCCATTCTGGAAAGATTCAGAAGATCGTTAATCATGCGGATCATCCGGTCTGTCTCTTCCAACGTGACCTTCAGAAAATGCGGTGCGATTTCGGGATTTTCCCAAGCTCCTTCATTGAGCGCTTCTATATAGCTTCTCATACTTGTCAAAGGCGTACGCAGTTCATGAGAAACATTGGAAACAAACTCACGGCGTTCCTGTTCATTTTTTTCCTGCTCTGTTACATCATGCATCACACAAACAATCCCGGTAATAAAACCTGATTCTCTTCGAATCATCGCAAAATCAACCTTCAAAATCATTTGATCCTCGGGATTATCAGAGAGGGAACGGTCAATCAGTAATTCATCCGGCTCCTCTAAAAGCTTTCTCAGCGTGTATTCTCCATCAATATCCAGCAGCTCCAGCAAGGACATTCCAATCGCTTCTTCTGCCTTAACATTTAATAAAGTCGTAGCCATTTCGTTAATAGTAATGACTTTTCCTCGCCGGTCTGCTGCAATAACTCCGTCTGTCATATGCGTAAGCACACTATCCAGTCGATTTCGTTCCGACTCCATCGTTTCCTGCGCTTCTTCCACTCGTTCGCTCAACTGGTTAAAGGTTTCCGCCAGCTGTCCAAGCTCATCTTTTCCATAGATTTTTACTTTCCCGCTGTAATCGCCTCTTGCGATACGCAGCGCCTGCTCTTTCATTTCTCCAATAGGCTGAGTGATCGAACGAGAAATCAACAGTGTAACAATGACAGAAATAATTCCCGCCATCAATGATGCAGTAAAAAATATCCGGGCGATATCCGTAACTTCCTTATATTTGTTTTCAATGTTGCTTTTAACATAAACAGCCCCGATGACAGTATCGCCGGTCGGGGAATAAATTGGCTGGATATTAATATATACCCTTTTCCCGTTTTCAACTGCAGGGTATTTTTTTGCGACAAACTCATTCAGATTACGGTATTCATTTTTCTTACCAACCACTCCCTGTTGGTTTAAATCACTGGTTGCACGAACAATTCCCTTATCGTCAATCACTCTGACTTCAAGAAATTCTGAATTTGAAAAGCTGCTCAGGACTCGTTTTATATCTGTATCAACATCCGCGCTGACATTATCGTCCTCATTATTTAGCGGATTGCTCAATGAGTTAACGAGCTGAGTCACCTGCAAATCAATATTTTTTTTGTATTCACTGATTGTCGTCGTCTCCAGTTCACGAATAAAATATCCTCCAATAATCTGTATAGCGATCAAAAGAAGGAGGATAAAGGATAACGCAATCTTGAAGTTGACTGATTGAAAAAAGTTAACCTTTTTCCTCATAGATCACTACTCCTGTTCAGGATTTCTTAGGTAATAGCCGACACCTCTTCGGGTAACCAAATATGTAGGGTGGCTCGGATTGTCTTCAATTTTTTCACGCAGTCGTCGAACCGTCACATCCACTGTTCTGACATCTCCAAAATAGTCATACCCCCAGACTGTCTGCAGCAAATGTTCTCTTGTCATTACCTGACCTATGTGTTTTGCCAGATAGAAAAGAAGTTCAAACTCTCTGTGAGTCAGCTCTATTTTTTCTCCGCGTTTTGATACCATATAGGCATCCGGATGAATGGTTAAATCGCCAATTGACAGTTCAGAAGGTGTATTGTCGTCGGCTTCCTTAACACTGGCAGCTCCACGACGCAGGTTGGCTTTAACACGAGCAACCAACTCTCTATTTGAAAATGGTTTTGTCACATAATCATCTGCTCCTAATTCAAGTCCTAGAACCTTATCAATCTCAGAATCTTTGGCAGTTACCATAATGATCGGCATATCATAGGTTTTTCTGATTTCCCGAGCAACTTCCAAACCGTCAATTTTAGGGAGCATCAGATCAAGAATCACCAAATCCGGCTCTTCTTCCTTCACTTTTTCCAATGCTTCTTCACCATCATAAGCAGTTGAAACTTCATACCCTTCTTTTACTAAATTGTATTTTACAATCTCGGAAATCGGTTTTTCATCATCTACGACTAAAATCTTTTTCATAAAGAGACACCTCTTTTTCTTTCCTACATAGTTTTGCAGTATTTTTTTCATTATACCTCATTTTTTGAAGTCTTTCATCTTTGTTCACTGATTTCGCTGTTTCTATTCACCTTTCTTAAGAAAATCAACAAAAAACAAAAATCAGAATCAGTCCTTAAAGACCGATTCTGATTAACTGTTGATTTAATTTGTTATACTTCTTCAGTATCTAAAACATATTTGGCAACCAGCGCTGCAAGCAATCCGCCGATTAGCGGTGCAACAATAAAGACCCACAGCTGAGACAATGCATCTCCGCCGGCAAAAATCGCAGGACCCAAACTTCTTGCAGGGTTTACTGATGTACCGGTTAACGGAATTCCAACCAAGTGAACCATTGTCAGTGTAAGACCAATAACGATTCCTGCAAGTTTGGCATTTCCTTTTTTAGCACTTGTGACAGTCATAATAACCAGAACAAAAATAAATGTTAAAATAATTTCAATAACTAACGCACCCATAGCTGTGAAATCACCAAAGCCGTTTTGTCCAAGATTTGAAGTGTTCAGACTTCCTGCTTCTAAAATCATCAGTAATGAGAAGGATGCCAATAGTGCACCAATCACTTGCCCAACAATATAATAGGCCAATTCCACTGTCGTGATTCGTTTATTTACCCACATTCCCAGTGATACAGCAGGATTTAAGTGAGCACCTGAAATTGTACCAATACTGTAGGCTGCTGCAATAATCGTCAGCCCAAAGGCTAATGCGATACCTGTTGTTCCGATTCCTTCCATTCCGTTTCCTAAAACAGCGGTTGCTGTTCCGAAAAATACTAAAATAAATGTTCCAATAATTTCTGCAATTGCTTTTTTCATTTTTTATTATCTCCTTTCAACAATAATGAGTTTAACATAACAACCGTCTTTTTAAAATACTTTTCATAAAATTTCCATATCAAAAAAACCGAAACAGACTGATTCAGCAGTTCCAGTTTTCATTTTATCATATTGTTAATTTAACGCAATTATTTGAACTTGCAATTGATTACATAACAAAATCAGTCCAAGATTTGAACACCGATTCCAAGGAGTCCAGGTCCGGTATGAACAACCAATGCCGGGCTGATAGTGCCAAAATAAATCTCTTCAGCTTGGGGAAAATTTTCTTTCAACTTTTGATAGAAAGTTTTGGCTTCTTCTTCTGCTTCTCCATGCGCAACAGCCAAAACAACTTTTTTGTGGTTCCCAATAAATTCTTTAATCAGACTAAGCGTTTTTTCCAGACTTTTCTTTCTGCCTCGAGCTTTTGCTACAGTATAGTAAACCCCTTCTTCATTACAGGAAATAATGGGATTCAATTTTAAGGCATTTCCCAAAATAGATGCTACCAAACCAATCCGGCCGCCCTTTTGCAGATATTCCAATGTCGCCACATTAAAATAGACAGTGGATTTTTCAACGTTTTCAGATAGACGTACTTTCATTTCTGCCCATGGCATCTCAGCTTCGACCATTTTAGCAGCCTCAATCACTTGAAGTCCGCTGCCGATCCCTATATTTTTCGTATCGAGACAGAAGGTTTCCACATCTTTAAACTCCTCACTGATCAAACGAACAATATTAAATGTTCCGCTCAAACCGCTGGAAATTGTAATCGCCAAAATTTTTTCAAAGCCGTCTGCTTTAATCTTTTCAAAAATTTTCGTAATGGTATCTCCGTCAGGTAATGAAGTACTCGGGATTTCAACCGGCAAACGCTTATATACCTCTTCCGGAGTGATGTCCACTTTATCCGTGTATACTCGATCTTTATAAATGATTTGCAAAGGAATCACATATATTCCGTATTTTTCAATTAGTTCTTGCGGTACATCAGTACCGGAATCTACAAGTATTGCTATTTTTTGTTTATTCATCACGTTTCTCCATCTTCTCTAAATATAGTTGCTCCAATTCGATCACTTTTTCACTGAACATTTTTGTTGCAAAAGATAAGGTTGCTGCTTTTACAGCCAGAGATTCTGTAGGAATATTTTCACTAAACGACGAAACAGGTTCTTCCCCTAATGCCTGGGCAACAACAACTTTCAAGGCTTTTTCCTGTTCATTGCAAAATTGATTATAAGCTTCCCTAATTCCAACTGCAGCCCCCTGAAACAAAATTCCCTGTTTAATTTCGGGAATGGTCAGAACCTGTTTCAACAACGTAATAGCAACAAGAAATGCTAAATGTTTTTGATTGTATCTCTTTTTTTCAGGTGCCGGAATCAAACCAAGCTTTACATAGTTATTAACCATTGAAGATGTCAGCAAAGTATGTTTGTCAGTAGTAATCAATGGTGACAAGTATTTTTCCACAAGAGTAATTACTTGATCCATATACAGCTCTATATCCGGCAGTTCATGCCATCTGGGTAAATGAATGCCCTTCAAATTTTTCCCCCACTGTTCCAGCGAAGCTCTTATATCGTTCAAAAAAACACACCACCTTTTTATAAAAATATAATAACATATTTATTAAAATGATTCAATCTAGTTTCCGAAACTAGATCAACTTTAATTTTTTTCTTATAAGAGATACTATGCATAAAATAAAAAAGAGTTTAGGACAGAAATAAGGTCCAAACTCTTTTCATATCTAAACCCGAATAAACAGCGAGGTTGAGACAGAAGTGTTCTGTCTCAAGAACCAGGTAGGTATCATGCATCATCTACTCTGACGAGTCAATCGTAGTGATTTATGACAATAAGTCTGAATATACGAAAATTGTCAAGGAACACTAGTCATAATATGACTAGCTGTGAATTGATACCTCCCTGGAGCTACTCATATTTTCAGTATAGTTCGACTTATTTCCAGAACTACTGTCTCTACGAGTCTAACGATTCTCGAGACAAAACATTACACTGTATCCGTTTTTCTGCGTCTACGGTTCTCACTTCGTTCCGATCCTCGAAGCATGGAGGGGCTTTGGAACACCGTTTATTCGGTTTTAGGGATCTCAGACATAGTTTTGTCACAGTCCCGACCTCGCGTAATTTATTCAATTAATTATTTTTTTCTTAAACTTCTCCTGCCAACTAAAAAACCAGCGAACAGGGTCCCTTCCAGCAAAATAAAAAATAGAAGGAAACAGTGCATAAAGAACATTTCCGGCAGAACATTAATCACCGGATCAGTTACAGGATCAAACAGCCATGCATCATTATTAAAAAAGATTCCATGGAACTGAACAAAAAACTGATCAAAACCTACAGCCATTAACAGCAGAAAAACCACAGGAATAAATAAAGCAATCTGACAGGGACGCATTAAACGCCATAACCAGCCATTCTTTTTCAAGTACCGTAAAAAAAAGCCTGCTGGAATAATTGTCACCAGCAACACCCCGTAGTTCAGTAAAAATAGACGTTTTACTTCATAAAAATGGAAGGCTCCGCTTTCAGAAACTGGAAAATCAGACATTTTCAGTGTTGTAACAAAAGGATTATTCAGGTAGCTCATCAGCTGATCGAAATTTTCCAGCAGCTCTTTTTGGCTGATCATTGTATAATCAAGAATATTTAAGTAGTTAATGTCAAAACGATACAACGGTCGAAAATTTATTGTGATGGCGATGCACAGGGAAATGACTGCCAAAAAAAGACAGGTAAATCCCAGATATTCTATAATTGCTCCTTTGCGTTTTGTCATGCTACAGTTCCCAATCATCCAATGAGTTAAGAGTATAAGTCGCTGCAGTCGGCAAGTTTGGCACCTCTTCTTTCTGAGTAAAACCAGACAAAACCAGCAATGTATCAATACCGTTTTGAATACCGGACTGTATATCCGTTTCATAATTGTCGCCAACCATTAACACATCTGTTTTCTCCAAACCCATAAGTTTAACTGCCTCATTCATAATCACAGAATTCGGTTTGCCGATTATAACAGGCTCTTTCTGCACAGCTGACTGTACCAAAGCAATCATCGAGCCGGCTCCGGGAAGAAGGCCTCTTTCCGTTGGAATATTTTTATCGGGATTTGTACCTATAAAAACGGCACCTCTGCGAATAGCCAGTGTCGCTTTCACAAATTTTTCATAGGTAATTCCTGTATCCAGCCCTACAATTACATAATCAGGACTCTCTTCCTCCCAGACAAATCCTGCAGCCAGAATCAAGTCGACTAAACCCGATTCGCCAATCACATAAACCTTTTTCCCCTGATTCATTTCTTTCATATAATCAATCGTTGCCAGAGATGCGGTGTAAACAACAGAAGCCGGAACGTGCAAATCAAATTCTTTTTCCAGCCTGTTTGCAACTGCCTCAGGCGTTTTTGTTGTGTTATTTGTTACAAAGAGAAAGGGCTGATTCGTTTTCTGAAGCCTTTCAACAAAACGTTTTCCTGCCGGTATAATTTCCTTACCCAGATAGATCGTTCCATCTAAATCAATCAAATAGCCCTTGTAATTTCCCACTGTTTCTACTCCTCACGTTGGCGAATCGTAAATGATCGATTATTGTTCGCCTCTTTTTTCTCCGGCTTCTTTTCAGCAGCCTGCTGATTTGCCCCAGTGTTTTCTTTTCTATTACGAATAACTGGTTTATTTTTCTTAAAATCTTTTTGATTTTTTGCAGGTCCTTTCTTTTCTTCTGTATGAGCCTGATTATTATTTCGATAGTTGCTTCGTTTATTATTTCGCTTTCTTTTAAGTCCCTGTTTTTCCCGCTTTCCACCTATTCGCTCAAGTACAAAATAAGCACAGCCGAAATTACAGAATTCATAAAGATAATCTTCCAAACTGTCAATCCGCTGATCAGGAGAAGCCTTTCGATTGCCTGCTTCAAAAAAGCCTTTCAATCTAAGCTGATCATATCCCCAATCCCCTACGATGAAATCGTATCTGGATAAAATATCACTGAAACGTTCACCTATTTTCTCTGCATCAAAAGCATCCCGATGATTTTTCACCAGCATGTACTGACGATCTCCAATCATAATCTGGCTTTCATCTACAGCAGTTACTACTTCACCCCGCTGTTTGGTTTTAGCAGGTTCTTCATTTATCTCTTCAATCACAGCAGCAATTTCTGCAGTTAATTCATTCTTTTCTTCAGTTTTCTCCGTCACAATCTCACCACCTGTCGTTTATTATACCTTGTTTTTTATTGATTGGATAGTGGCGTCTCAAATAGTCTCCTAAAACATTTCGAATAAACTCCGGGAATAAAAATTCTGTCTCGCCAACAATTTCTATTGTTGGAAAAAAAGGAATAAATAAAAAATGATCTACCGTAGTCAGTGTATATTTTCGATCTTTTTGAATCCTTTCCCCATTCCATAAAACGTTCTTTGTCTCTTTGTCATAGAAGATACCGTCATAGCAAAGCTCTCCAAATATTTTCCCTCGGAAGCCCATTCCCATAATCGGAAACTTCCTCAGATACTGCCTGTTTTTTTCCATCTCTCTTACTAGACGAATCATATCCTCCCCAACCAATGTTACCCGAATCAAATGCATGGGATGAGGCAAAATTCGATGAAGATCATCTTCCGTAACGACTCCTTTTGAAAGCTCATCTAAGAACAGTCCTGTATTTAAAACAGCAGCCTCTGTCCTACCTCTCTTTTTTACTGCATCAAGGGTCTTAAAGATAACAGGATATCTATCATCCAGTTCATTAGACAGCTCATAAGGCAGTTCAGCAACTGATTTCCTTTTTAACAACTCATGCCCCTGCTCCATATACCCGATTATCTCTTCTTCGTCTTTTGGAAAAAAAGGCAGTTCATCAGTTGGATGAGCTTCTGCAGTTGTTTTAAAAATTTTTCCATCTTCCAAAAATACGTGAACCTCACCAACATACTGTCCGAATTTTCCGGCAGCAGCTAACTGAGTACGGTTGATTTTTTCACCATATCTAAACAAATGATGGGTATGTGAGCCCAGCAGAACATCAATTTCTGGATAATTTGTGGCAATTTTTATATCATTGTCTATTCCCAAATGACTGAGTAAAATCAGCAAATCACATTTTGGTCTGACTTCTTGAACCAACTCTGGAAGAACCTCATCAACCCGACGAATATCCCAGCCATTCGGCTTATATGTCAAAGGAAAAGGCGCAGTTAATGCAATCAAGCCGATCTTCGTATGAGACGGAGTTTCAATGATTTTATAGGGTTCAGCCCATTCAGGTCGTTCACCTGTATCCGGATCAAACAAATTACCCAAAAGAACATCAAAATTCGCTTCGTTATATAAATTATTTAATTGACGCTTGGAGTTTCCCACACCTTCATTATTTCCGATGGTTGCTCCATCGTAGTGAATCGTATTCATCAAATCAATATTAGCCTGACCATCTGTTGCCTCAGTCAAAGGATGCCAACGGTCTACAAAATCTCCCAGATCAACTGTTACTGTTGTTTGACTGACTTCGGTGTTTTCTGCCTTTTTCTCCAAAAGAAATCTCCTGATTTTCGGCCAGTTTTCAAAATGAGAATGCAGATCATTAGTATGCAGTATAATAATTTCTTCCATACATTCCCTCCTTGTCTATTAAAAATAATTTTGCCTAAAATCTCCATATCCTTGATAGGCAAGGATTCACAACCTGTTTTTATTCTCTTCCCTTGCAACAATCTAATTATGTTATCTTAGGTGTCTAAGCAAACACTTTATATTGAGCAGCATTGAGCTGCAATGATTGTAGATTTCTCTACTGCTCTCAGTATCGTCAGAATGCTCAATGATGGAGGCCCCTTGTCAAGTGCTCCAGATATTTAATCGATCAGTTTTTCATAGCTTCTTTTGAGTTGCTATATTAAAATTACTCAACTATTCCTTTTTATACAATTGTTATTCTGAATTGAATTAAACACTGTAGATTAGTATTTCCCCCACCTGATTCCTTCTTACATACTATTTCTGAGAGGCTCTAGCCGCCATTCTCTCATAGCGTCTGTTCACTAATTATAGTAACATACTTCAAAAACATCCGTCTTTCTAACATGTTAAGTAAATTTAGCCGCTCAGGTTCCCAACAGCTAAAAGACTATCTATATTTGATACATACATGTAGTCAAAAATCTTCACTATAAACTGATTTTCCTTTTAGACAATTCTAATAAATCCTAGAAATAGAAAAAGACATAACTGTCGTTTGTTTCTTCTTACAGCAGCTCATCCTCAGCTGCTGTTTTCAAGTTCTGAAAATTTCCCCACTCTTTGCCGGAATCAGTAAAATATATTTGGCTTGTACTTCTATATAATCAACCTTAAAAAACAAATATAAAGAAATATAATCCTTATATAAAAAAACAATTATTCATATAAAAAATAAGGATATATCCACAAAAAACTTATTTTATTTGGAAACCCTTAATAATACTTTTTAAGCAAATGACAAAGGACATGATGAATGATAACTAGGCATTTTACGATATATCTTGATGCGAAGCTGAAATATACTCAAGCAGCTTTACAGAAAGCACTGACCAAGGACTTACCCTCTTGTTTCAACTGTTTTTAGACAGGTTAACAGCCGAGACACCTATTTTACTTTAAATTAGTATACTGCTCTCTCCTAGTATATTACACTTTAATTTTAGGGTATAATGAAAAAAACGAAAGTTTCAGAGGATCAGATAATGAAAATAATTACACCAATAGGGCCTATTTGGCTAAATGCAAATGAACAAGGATTGACTGAAGTTTCCTTTTTCCAAATAGCAGATCATCAGACAAATTGCTGGACAGAACAGGCTGCACTGGAATTAGACACTTATTTTTCAGGAAAATTAAAAGAGTTCACCACTCCTCTATTATTTGAAAAGGGAACAGTTTTTCAAAAAAAAGTCTGGGATGCTCTTCTCAGTATTCCTTATGGGGAAACTCGCTCTTATCTGGATATTGCCAAAGCAGTAAATTCAGAAAAAGCAGTTCGAGCCATTGGACAGGCCAATCGGAACAATCCATTCCCTATCATTGTTCCCTGCCATCGTGTGATTGGAAAAAATGGGAAGCTGACAGGCTATCTGGGCAAAACAAATGATGAAGGACTCTCAATAAAGTCATATCTCCTTGAGTTGGAAAATGCTCTGTAACGAATAATCGGTCCAATAATTAAGAGGGTAACAGAAGGGTTTTTCCGCCAAAACCAAGTAGATACTATGCATCATCTGCTTCTGTGATTACTTGAAGCACAAAAGGACTTGCTGCATACTGAGAATAAGGCTGCTTTGACGATCTCATGAATATGCAGACATTCGCTCTTAAATAGGAAATAGCTAATCGAAGAGGCATATAAAGACTGGAATACCGTTTATTCGGTTTTAAGAGACTATAACTTATACCATTCACAGTCTCAACCAATCAAATTGGAAAATTGCAGAAACATCTCTCAGTTTCAGCTGCTGTCCTTTTACCAGCAACTGAAACGCAATCATTTTCAAAAAATAAAAACAAACACCCTGACACAAGAAACAGCTTCCTAAAGTTACAGGACTGTATAATGGGCGTGCTCTCTCTTTGAGCAGCAACTTTAGCCAGTCTACATCCAATTTTCTATTTTTTTAATAACCACAAATCAATAGATAGGATTTGAGCAATTTTTTCTACTTTTACAAAACCTGCACTGCTTGCAAATTCTTCTATTTTTCTTGGCGTAACACTTTGCATTACTTCTTCCTGATTCAAAAAGGTTCGCATTACCTCCTCTTTGTTTGCACCATTTTTGATTGCATACTCTTTCCACCATTCCAAATGTTGATTAGAAAAAGCACTAACAATACAAATTCCCTTATGATCTAAAAGACGATATAGTTTATATAGGAAAGCTTCCTTATCCTCTATAAAGTGGATAACAAGTAACGATAAAACAAGCTGAAAACACTGCTCCGTCTGGTATTCTTCAAAAGCCTGATTTTTATAGATCAAACGTTCATTTTTAGGCAGCGATCGCTTCACTCTTTCCAACATCTCCTTGCTGGGATCAACAAATGTATAACTAGCTGTCGGATACTGCTTCAATAGCATGCCGCTTTCAATCTCTCCGCCACCCACAAGCAGGATATTATCAATCTTTTTTTGAGCTTCCACAGGTAAGACACCTTTGAAAATCAAGTCAAACATTAGAAAATATCCGGGCAACTTCAATGCGATATCCTCTGTATAATAAGCGGCATAATTCTCTTTTTCAAAGTCTTTCACACGAATACCTCCATCAGAACGAATACCATCATTATTTCATTGCAAGTATGAAAGGTCAATGAATACCCTTGTTTATAAGTTGTGGACTATCAATAATAAGATTATAAACCGACAATTTACTTGTTTAAATGGTTCAGAAATTTCATATTATTAATGGTTGCCTTTTTTCTATTCACTTTAGTCATTAAATTAACTAAAGTCATTAAAAAATTGGCGGCATGGGTTCGGTTTAAGTCCGAATTCATGCCAGCCAATAAAACTTATTTTGCTTACTGCTTTTAAAGTTCCTATTACTCTATCTTTTTTAGCTGAAGTTACATTCTTTTACTTTCAGCATTTCCCATTTCCAATTAGTAACTTCTGGAATATCCGTTCCATTTTGTCTAATGAAATCATGATGGAACTGGATTGTTTCATCCATTTTTTTCGAGAATGCTGCTGCTTTATCACCATATACAGCATTGGCCGCATCTTGAGCCAAATGGAAGCGATCCAATTCACTAAAGACCCGCATATCGAACGGCGTAGTGATATCCCCATTTTCACGATATCCATGAACTAACAAATTATGATTGTGACGTTTGAAGAACATATCTCGAATCATTCCTTCATAACCATGGAATGCAAAAAGTACTGGTTTGTCTGCTGTAAACAATGTATCGAATTCTTCATCTGATAGCCCGCGAGGGTCAACTTCTGGATGACGAAGTTTCAAAATATCCACAACATTGATAAATCGAATCTTCATATCAGGAAATTGCTTATTCAAAATACTTATTGCAGCTAATGCTTCCAAATTAGGTTCCGTCCCAGCTGCAGCGACTACCAGATCCGGCTCTTCTATACCAGTTGTACTTGCCCAGTCAATCACCTTAAAACCTTTTTCCACCAGTTCCTCTGCTTCTTCTACAGAGTAGAACTGCGGTCGTGGATGTTTACTGGAGACAATTAGATTGATGACTTGTTTTTCCTGCATCGCTTTATCCATCACTGCCATCAAACTGTTGGCATCTGCCGGTAGATATTCACGAATAAATTCTGGTTTTTTCTCAGCCAAGTGGGTCAACACACCAGGATCTTGGTGGGTATAGCCATTGTGATCTTGTTGGAAAACAGTTGAAGTTGCAATCAAATTCAAGGATGGATATTGCTTACGCCATGCATGGGCACTGGCTTTTCGCATCCATTTAAAATGCTGTGTCATCATGGAATCAACAACACGCAGAAATGATTCATAGCTGGCAAAGAAGCCATGACGTCCAGTCAACACATACCCCTCCAACAATCCTTCTGCCTGATGTTCAGATAGTTGACCATCAATCACTCGTCCAACAGAAGACTGCCATTCATCGCTGCTGTCTTTTAGTTCCAGCCATTGTCGATTCGTTACTTCAAAGACTTTGTTCAATCGATTGGATTTGGTTTCATCTGGTCCAAAAATACGGAAGTTTGTTGGGTTTTCAGTAATCATATCTCGTGCCTGTTCACCAAAGACAATCATATCTTGTGCTATCACAGCACCTGGTGTAGAAGTATCAACAGCATAACGTTTCCAATCCGGCATGTTCATCGGCTTTGGATCGATTCCGCCGTTTGTGATCGGATTTGTCGCCATCCGTTTATCTCCTTTTGGAGCCATTTCTTTTAGCTCATCAATGATTTTTCCATTTTCATCAAATAATTCTTCTGGACGATAGGAGTTCAACCAGTTTACCAATTGATCAATATGCTCCATGTGTTCGGAATCAACAGGAATTGGCACCTGATGGGCACGAAAAGTCCCTTCTATCTGCTCATCATCCCATGTTTTCGGACCAGTCCAGCCTTTTGGTGTCCGGAAAATGATAACTGGCCATTGGGGCATTACGGCATCTTCAGCATTTCCTTTCCGAGCTTCTGATTGAATCGCTTTGATTTCTTCAATTACTTTATCTAGTGTCTCCGCCATTATAGGATGAACCAAAGTTGGATCTGTTCCCTCAACAAAATAAGGTTTCCAGCCCAGTCCTTCAAAGTATTTAGTTAAGTCTTCATTGCTTTTACGAGCAAGAATCGTTGGATTGGAGATTTTTCCGCCATTCAAATAGACAATTGGCAGAACTGCTCCATCATTGACCGGATTAATAAAAACATTAGAAAACCAGCTGGCTGCTAATGGACCCGTTTCAGCCTCACCGTCACCGATAACTGTAGCCGCAATTACTTCCGGATTATCCAAAACCGCACCAGTTGCATGTGCCAGCGAATAGCCTAACTCCCCACCCTCATGAATAGAGCCTGGTGTTTCTGGTGCCGCATGCGAAGCAATACCTCCTGGGAATGAAAAGATCTTGCATAATTTCTTTAATCCAGCTTCATCCTGAGTGTACTCGGGATAAATTTCTGTATAACTGCCATCGATATACGAGTTTGACACCATGACTTGTCCGCCATGACCAGGACCTTCAATATAAAACATGTTTAAATCAAATTTATTGATGGCACGATTTAAATGCGCATAAAGAAAATTTTGTCCAGAAATCGTTCCCCAGTGACCAATTGGATGGGTTTTCACATCTTCTTTTTGAACAGGTCGGCGTAATAAAGGATTGTCCTTCAAATACATTTGAGCCACAGAGATATAATCTGCAGCACGCCAGCAGGCATCGACCTTCTCTAAGTATTCTTTCGTATCAAATTTGGTTTCCATACATAAAACTCCTTTATTTATTATTTAAGAGACTAGCTCTTTAATACCAGTAATCGTTCCTATTAAAAAATATGGGATGAGCAATGATGCCCTATTCTCCAACATATTTAAAATAGGAATTATGGACCTCCAATCAACCAATGCGTATAAAAATCTGACCTTCTATATTGGCTGTTTTTATTTATACCTTTTTCAATTAGCTGACCGAGGTCAGGTTAAACAAGATTCATTCCTCTGATCAATCAGCTGTAATGATGATAACCAATTTCAAGCTAAAAGTACTGAAAAATTCATGTAAGTACAGAAGCATTTTACTGAGTAAATTGCTTCTGATTCTCTTTACAGCTATTTGGATCGTTAGTTAAACAATTCACAAACCTCTGCTTTAAAAAAATATATCCGAACCATTTCGCTCTATTTTTTGAAAGTACACTAAAAGAAATAAAAAAATAAAGAGCCCTCTCAAATATTGATACCCTAAAAATAACTGTTTACAAGAATCTTATCAGGATGTATCTAAAACGTATTGTGACATCCGAATTCTTCAGGAATTTTGAGAGAAATCCAACAATGAAATATCGAGAATGGGACAGAAATAAAGTTCCAAGCTCTCTTCGTATCTACCCTCGAATAAACAGCGGTACAAAAGCAAAAATTCTTTTTGCGACGAGTACCCGCAGGAGCAGCTCCTTCGGAAATAAGACGAACTATCCTGAAAATATAAGGAGCTCCAGTTCCTTCATCGAGTAGGTAACAGGACTTCATCTATTCTGCTAAAGCAATCCTAGTGAAGCCTGTCAACTCTCGTATGTTTCATACGCAGAAGTTGAGATGATCGAAGCGCAGCGGAGTGTATCCATTCTCAGCTATTCATTTTATGGCTAGTGTTCCTTGACTATTTTCGGATATTCCTTCTTAATTCTCAGAGCTGATTGCTTTTGACCCGACCTCACGTAGTTATGATAATGAGTTGCCGATTCCTCTATCTCTAACTGGAATGGCAGCATATGACTTATACGAAGAATAGAAGCCCCTTCCTTTTTCAAATGGTGTTTGTTCCTTTCTATTCCTTCGAAACGATTCGCCGCAAGGTCTTCCAACACATCCTAATCACTAAAGTTAAGTTGCAAAAATCAAACAGCAGGCTCATAAGGAACAGCGTGCAGCGGGAAATCCCAGCCAAGCTCAGTAAATTCCAAAATTTCCCATCCCAACACCATTTTCTACGTATAGTCAATGCCAGCAAATCAACTATTTAAAAATATTTTTTTATCAATTCTCACGATTATTGGTGCAAGCGTTGTGCCATATCCCAATTCCCCGTCAAATACATGGCACCCATCGCACGGTCATACAGACCATAGCCTGGTCGTACATTTGTTGAATTTTCGCCAAAGATATGCCGCCCATGATCGGGACGGATATATCCGTCAAAGTTATACTTTGCCAAAACATTCATGACACCAGTGATATCAACAGTCCCATCTGATGTCCGATGAGATACTTCAGAGAAATCACCATTTGGATATACACAGACATTCCGTACGTGCATAAAATGTGTGCGATCAATAAACTCATCCAGCATAGTCACAACCTCATTATTTGGATCTGAACCTAATGAACCAGTGCAAAAAGTCAATCCATTGTATGGACTTGGATTAACAGCCAATAATTTTCTAATATTATCTCGTGTATTCACCAAACGCGGCAAGCCAAAGATAGAAAACGGCGGATCATCCGGATGGATCGCCATCTTAATGTCGTATTCCTCACATGTCGGAATGATCGCATCCATAAAGTATTTGAAATTTTCTCGTAATTTATCATCGGTAAACCCATCGTAAGCTGTAAATAAATCTTTGATATGTGCCAAACGCTCCGGCTCCCAACCTGGTAAAGTCAGACCGTTACTTTCTTTCTCCATCATATTGACCAGTTCCTGCGGGTCCAGCGACATAATTTTTTCTTTTTCAAAAAACAATGAAGTTGAGCCATCAGGCAGCGGATGGAACATATCTGTCCGAGTCCAATCAAAGATAGGCATAAAGTTATAGCAAACAACCTTAACACCGTTCTTCCCTAAATTTTTCAAACATTCTTTGTACGTTTCGATATACGCATCACGCGCCGGCAAGCCTAACTTGATCGCATCATGAATATTGACAGACTCCACGATCGTCGCCTTCAGGCCATGAGATTCAATATAAGCGATTTCATCTTTGATCTCTTCTTCTGACCACACTACTCCAGCCTGCTTATCATGTAACGCCCACACAATCTCCTCCATAGCTGGAATCTGACGGACGTAATCCAATGAAATCGGATCATTGTTTCGACCATACCATCTAAATGATAGCTTCATATTCATTTGCTCCTTTTATTTGATCGTTTGAATTGTTTCTCGTATCGCTCCCGGTGCCGTTGACATTTTATTAAAAAAGGTCAAAACTTTTTCGGCCAAACCGATCTTCACTAAATCAACACCGAATATCTTGCTATTAGAAAGCACTGCATATACCTTTCTATCCGCTTGCTCTTTTCCTAACTCAAAGTCAGCAAACATTGGTTGGAGCGTGTCCAGCAATGGATCTGAAGAGACATCGAACCTTTCTCCTTGATCATCAATACCTGTCAAATAGCGCAACCACCCAGCAAAAACCAAAGGAATAACCTGCAGCTCTTGAACATCCAGCACATCAGAGTTTAAATAAGACTTGATCGTCTCACCAAAACGAACAGACAGCTTTTGAGAGGTATCTGATGCAATCCGCTGTGGTGTGTCTGGGATAAAGGGATTGGGAAGTCGTTTTTCAACAACTTCATCAATAAATTGTTTGGGATTAATAATGCCGGGGTTTATTACCACTGGCAACCCCTCTCTGTAGCCAAGGATTTTTATCAATTTCACCAAATCCTCATCATTCATTTCTTCATGAATGGATGTGTAATCCAGCAGACAACCAAAAATCGCAAGACAAGTATGCAACGGATTCAAGCAAGTCGTCACCTTCATCGTTTCTACTTTGTTTACAGTATCTCTATCCGTAAAAATGACACCGGTTTTGTCTAAATGAGGTCTGCCATTTGGAAATTCGTCTTCTATGATCAAATACTCTGTTTCTTCTCCATTGACATAGGGTGCTGCAAAGGTATTTTTTAATGTTTTAGATGGAAACATTTTTTCTAATCCGTCTTCTTCCAATACGGCTTGCACTGCAGCATCCGGTCGTGGTGTAATTTTGTCAATCATAGACCAAGGAAATGTTACGTTGCTGCTGCCTTCAACATATGTTTTAAATGTCGCTGGAACCAATCCTTTTTCCACCCAAGCATCCACATAAGCCGATACTGAAGCTTGCAGTTTTTCACCATTATGGGACATATTATCCATTGAAACGAGCGCTATCGGTAATTCACCTGCTTGAAAACGCTCATATAACAAGGCAACTAATTTCCCTAAGTAACTGACTGGTTTTGTCGGACCGTTATCAAAATCAGTTTGTACTGCTGAAATGAGATTACCTAAACCATCCACCAAGCTGTATCCTTTTTCTGTAATTGTCATGGAAACCATTTCAAGAGAAGATTTTCTGAATATTTCTTTTAACGTATCAAAATCAGCAGAATCTGTATCCATTTTTAAATAATCAGAGACACTAGCCAAAATCTCCTTTTCAACTTGCCCGTTCTCTTTCAGAGTCACATTAATCGTTAAATTGTCATAGCTGGATAAAATATCCACGATTTCATCATCATAACCTTCCGCTACGATGATTCCAGTATCAGTCACTCCTTCATTCAACAGGTGTTGATGGTGAGCTGCTAAAAAGGCACGGAAAATGTTTCCGGCCCCTAAGTGTACCCATTTAGGCGCTGCTTTGGTTTTGGCAGCCATTACTTCTACATCATATTGAGGCATCTGATACCCGGCAGCAATCAATTCCTTGTTGGTCAGACTCGCTTTGTTCAATTTCACCTTTCCTACCTCCTTGTAGTTTTTCCATGTTCTAAAAGACTGTTCAACTAACTGACGTGATAGAAACCACCCATATAAAATAAGAAATTTTCCTTAATAAACATAAATTCTGCTTTATAAATAAATAGAAATACTTGCAGCACTCAAACTGATATATTAGTATCTTACTATAAAATATCTAACTTATCAACCGATCGCCTTCTTTAATCAAAAAATAAATTTGCAACTTCGTATTTCTTTTGACATTATTTACGGTAAAATGAGATAGAATGATTTTCAATTAATCTAAAAATGAGGTGATTTCATGGAAAAAGCCAATAGCCAAACCCGTGCATACGAACTGATTAAAGAGATGGTGATGAAAGCTGAGCTGAAACCCGGAAAAAAAATCTCGAAAAATGCTTTAGTAAAAAGCATCGGTATCGGTGATACACCTGTTCGAGAAGCAATTCTCCGTTTACAAAAAGAAGGGCTTTTTGTGGTCATTCCTCAAAGCGGAACCTATGTCTCACACATCGACTTGCAAGAAGTATCTGAAGCCCGGTTTGTGAGAGAAAACATAGAAACGACTGTCATGGAAGAAGTAGCAGCCGTCATAACACCTGAACAAATCGAACAGCTGGAACAAATGTTGAAAATTCAGCAAGTTTATTTTGAATCAAAAAATGTAGACCAGTATTTTCATTTAGATGAAGAGTTCCATCGCTTCTTTTATCAAATTACTAATAAAAATTTTGTATGGCAGTGGTTACAAATGTTGAATGGGGCATTAAATCGTTATCGCTTTTTACGTCTGGAGGTTAAAGACTTGAGTTGGGATAATATTTTAGAGGAGCATCAGCAAATTCTGGAATTGATTAAAAGAAAAGACAAGGTACAATTGCGCAAAACTGTAGAAGCCCATATCCATAAAGTCAATGATGATGCTGCAGCTGTAATCCAGGCTTTTCCTGACTATTTTGTCAGAAACCTCTAAGTTCCAAACGGCAGACCCAAACACCTACGAGAGTGCTCTTCCGCTTTGATTAGCTGCCTATGAAAAAATGTAGAAACAAACTAAAAAAGAAGATGGGTACAAAAATATGGCTGTGTGTTTAAGAGATACTTGCAAATTTACTTAGCAAAAATAAAAAAACAAGCCAAATGTTCGAGAATACTTCCTCACATTTGGCTCATTTCTATTCTTAATTATTTGCTTTTTTTCGTTGTGAAGCTTCCATAATAACAGGAAGAATAACTGGTCTGCGTTTTGTCTGTTCAAATAGATAGCGACTCAGCTGTTCGCGAATATCCTGTTTCAGCTTGCTCCATTCAAAGTCTTTACTATCAAGATGCTTTTCAACGATTTCTGTCACAATATTTCCGCTTTCCTGTATTAAATCCTTGCTGGTCTTCACATAAACAAACCCTCTGGACGTTATTTTTGCAGGAGAAACAATTTTCTTCTCACGACGATTAATGGTTACAACGACAACAAAGATTCCATCTTCTGAAAGGATGCGGCGATCTCTTAACACAATATTTCCGATATCTCCAACTCCCAGTCCGTCAATCATAATGTTGTCAGCAGTTGTTGATCCTGAAGCAGACATTTTTTTCTTCGCATACTCAAGAATATCCCCTCGTCCGGTAATAAAAATATTTTTATAAGGAATACCGATTTCATGCGCTAAATCTGCATGTGCAGCAAGCTGTCTGTACTCACCTTGAACCGGAATAAAGAATTTAGGTTTCATCAAGTTCAGCATCAACTGTAAATCATTTGAATTGCCGTGGCCGGAAACTCTCAGATTATCAGAAATCTGTTTTACAATTCCGCCAGCCCGATAAATAATATCTTCCGTCTTGGCTACCATTGTTTCCATCGCTGTAGTAGGAGTTGTTGTAATATAAACAAGATCTCCTTCTTTAATGTTAATTGAACGATGTGTGCCATTTGCCATCTTTTGAAGTGATTTTATGGGCTCGCCCATACGACCGGTTTCCAAAATCAGCAGCTCATCGTCAGAGTACTTTTTCATTTCTTTCAATGTGATAATCAGCTCATCACTTGGCAGCTTCACTTTATTCAAACGCATTGCAGTTCGAATGATCTTTTCTAAATCGATCCCAGTTAAAACCACTTTTCGGTTAGAACGATAAGCAGCATCCAAAACCTGTTGTACACGTTTCAAGTTACTGGCAACTGAAGCAACGATAATTCGACCTTCCCAGTAACGAATCGTATCGTACACTTCTTCTGCAACCTGCAGCTCAGAAGCAACCGGACTGGCATTTTCAGCATTAGATGAATCACTCAGCAATGCTAAAACACCCTCCTTACCAATTTCCGCCAATCTGCTGAAATCAGATTGATACATCGGTTCAGCTGTCTGATCAAATTTAAAATCTCCCGTGTAAACAATATTTCCTTCAGACGTTTTCACATTGATTCCGATAGAATCGGGAATCGTATGCGTCGTTTTGAAGAAGCTGATTGTCGCATGAGCAAAATCAATTTCAGTATCAGGATCAACAATATGAAAATCCTTGAAATCTTTTGATGAAGGATGATCTCCCACACTTAATTTTGCTAATTCAACAGTCAATTCTGTACCGAATACTGGTACCTGAACTTTTGATAAAAGGTATGGCAATGCACCGATTGCATCTGCATGTCCATGAGTCAGGAACACACCTGAAACTCGCTCAATGTTTTCTTCCAAATAAGTAAAATCCGGAATAACCACATCAATTCCCAAAAGTTCATTTTCTGGATATTTCAATCCACAATCCAGCACAAAAATTTCATCTTCCACTTCAGCGATATACATGTTTTTTCCATTTTCGCGTACGCCGCCCAGCGGAATGATTCTTATTGTACTCACTCTTTTCACCTCTCTATTTCTGCTTGATTAAACATCAAGTATTTTCAAAATTTTTTCTTTCTCTTCAGAAGTACATGATACAAGAGGCAATCTCAAATCACCAACGGAAACACCCAAGTGATTTAATATCATTTTTACAGGTGCCGGAGAAGGCACAGAGAACAATGCATCCATCTTCGGGAGCAGTTTTCTCTGAATGCTTGCTGCATTCTTAATATCTCCGCTTTCCAGAGAATGAAACATTTCATATATTTTATTTCCGAATATATGACTGGCAACAGAAATGACTCCCTGGCCACCCAAAGCTTTTGTTGAAAACGCCAGTGAATCTTCTCCTGTGTATACAAGAAAATCCTCTGGTGCCCGTTCAATCAGTTCGGTCAGCGCATCCAAACCAGCGCACTCTTTTACCGCAATAATATTATCAATTTCTGCCAATCTCAATGTCGTTTCCACATCCAAGCTGGCGACAGTTCTACCCGGCACATTATATAAAATAATCGGTAAATCACTGGCCTCAGCAATCATTTTAAAATGTTGGTAAAGTCCTTCTTGATTAGGCTTATTATAATACGGCACTACCGCCAAACCAGCATCGATTCCATCCATTTCTGCAATCTCTTTTACAAATTCAACAGAATCCCGTGTATCATTTGTACCTACACCGCAAATAATCGGTACTCGACCGTTTACCAATCGGATGACTTCGTTAAACAATTCAATTTCTTCATCATGTGTCAATGTTGGCGACTCTCCCGTTGTCCCCGCCAATATCAATCCTTCTGTATGTGTTCCCAGCAAATGCTCCACCAAAGCAGGCAGCTTACCAAAATCAATCTCTCCCGCCTCATTAAAGGGAGTAACCATTGCAGTAATTATTGACGCATTTGTTAATTCCATACACTTAACCTCCAACCATTCTTTTAAGTATTTATATACATTGCATCTCAGAAAAATCCGTCTTCCTTCATTATTTAAAACAATAAAGAAAACTGCCGTCAAGAATTTAAAATGGTGTCCTTTCAAACAGACACGATCCCCTCTATCTTTCAGTTTATCACTCTACACTTTAAATTTCCTGTTTGAAGCGTTAAGGTTGTGACAGCTCTTTGCGTATCTCCAGTTACCAATGCTTTCTCAAGCAGGCGTATTTGTATCGAGAATCGAACAAGCTCCTTCACTTCTTAATGGCTTTGCCACTTAGAAATTGATGAGATCGAAACGAAGTCCTTCAATTCTTAGTGGCTTTGCCATTTAGAAATTGATGAGATCGAAACGAAGTGTAGTGAGACTCGTAGATACAAGGATTTCCCATTATTGCAGGAACAGCTAGCAGAATGGTATACACAGCTCTGATGAAGATAAATTTATCAGAATTTATTCCATGTACAAAGAGATAGCTGTATGCGAAACAACCATCTGATGAATGTGTAAACATTCATCCTTAAATAGGAGCTGACTAATCGCAGAGACAGGGTAGATATCATGCATCATCTATTCTGACAAGTCATTCGCAGTGATTTATAACAATAAGAAGGAATTCACGAAAATGACAAGAAAGCTGTTAAGCACTAAAAGCTTTGTATTGAGGATCTCAACGCAATGGGAGCCGTAGATACAATAAAACTAATTCAGTGCTCCTGCGATTACTCGTCGCAGTTAAGGACGTGCGAGTGCTCCTGCGATTACTCGTCGCAGTTAAGGGCATACGTATGCTCCTGCAATTTACTCTCTCAGTTAAAGGCAACATGTTCTTATACACCTTCCTACTTGGTGCTCCACAAATTTGAGGTAACCAAGCAGGTATTGTTTATCACTTATATAACCTAAACTGTGACGAGTGTCTCACGAGGAAACATCTATTTTATATAAAATAGTGACTCTCGATAATTTCGGCATATTGTCAAATAAGCTGCTTTTGGAATACTGTTTATTCATTTTTTGACTCTGAGACATATTAATGTCACAGCCCTCACCTTCAAAACAAGCTACAGCATAATTTATACCCGAACCAAATCCATATCATGCAGTGTTTCTGCAATCTGAACGGAGTTCCATGCTGCACCCTTCAAGAGATTATCAGAAACTACCCATAAATGGAAGCCGTTCTCTACATCTACATCTTTACGAATTCTTCCGACAAACGTTTCCTTTTTATCAATACTTGTCAATGCCTGAGGATAAAGCTGTTGACTCGGATCATCCTGTAATACAACTCCCGGCGCATCAATCAGCAGATCTCTAATTTCTTTAACAGAAGCAGCTTTATCTACTTCTATATAAACAGACTCAGAATGTCCTGATAAAACAGGAATCCGCACACACGTAGCAGTTACTTTCAACGTATCATCTTCCATAATTTTTTTCGTTTCGTTGATCATTTTCCACTCTTCATACGTGTAGTCATCCTCTGAAAAAACATCAATCTGCGGCAACGCATTAAAGGCAATCGGATAATGTTTCTTATCTCCGCCGCAAGGTAAAATATCAGCCTTCAGCTGATCAGCCGGAACTCCGTTAATATACTCAACCGCCTGACTTTTCAGTTCTTCCATTGCACTGATTCCAGCACCGCTGACTGCCTGGTAAGTAGAAACAAGAACACGATTTAGACCCACTGCCTGTCTGATTGGTTCAAGAGCCACCATCAGCTGAATCGTTGAACAGTTTGGATTAGCAATAATTCCTTTGTGATTTTTCAACGCAGCTTTATTCACTTCCGGAACAACGAGTGGAACATCCTGAGCCATTCTAAAATGACTGGTATTATCGATAACAACTGCCCCTCGTTTCACCGCTTCTGGGGCAAATACTTTAGAAATACCCCCGCCTGCACTAAACAATGCAATATCAACATCTTCAAATGATTCCGGAACCAATTCCTCAACGACCAGCGTTTTGTTATTAAAAGTCAGTTCTTTACCCGCAGAACGCTTTGAAGCTAATAATTTAACTCGTTTAATCGGTAATTTTGTCTGTTCCAGCATTTCAATCATTTTTGTTCCAACTGCTCCCGTTGCACCTACCACTGCAACAACATATGATTTTTCCATACTTACTTAATCCCCTCTCAATCTTACTGAAGAAAGTTGCTTTTTCTATTTTACCACAGGATAACGAATTACTACATAGGAAGTAATTCTATTTCTCATAATATTTTCGGTTAGTTTCTTCTGAATTTAAAGAAAAACAACAGCTGGCTCACGGGGATTACCCGAAACAATTCACCTACTGCCGTTTTCTATTCAGTCACTGCTCACTATCTATTTGTCTAGGTATAGTCAGCCCAGTGCCACATCAAGAATCATCATAATAATAAAACCGAGCATTACACCAAATACAGCGAAATGCCGCTTGCTGCTAAGTGTTTGCTGTGCTTCGGGAATCAATTCCTCAACGACAACATAGATCATTGCCCCCGCAGCAAAAGCAAGTGCATAAGGGAGAAGCAAGCTCATTTTTGTAACAAGAACAGCTCCAACTACTCCGGCGATGGGTTCAACGATTCCTGATGCCTGTCCGTAAAGAAACGCTTTTGAACGGCTAAGCCCTTCCTGCCTTAACGGAATGGAAACCGCAGCTCCTTCCGGAAAATTTTGAATGCCGATTCCCAAGGCAACAGATACGGCTGCTAAGACTACTGCTCTTGGATTATCAGCTGATGATGCGGCACCAAAAGCAACGCCTACAGCCAGACCCTCTGGAATATTATGAAGTGTAATTGAAAAAACGAGTAGAATGGTCCGTTTCAGGTGACTGGGAAGTCCTTCTTTCTCGTGATTTGGCCCAAAATGCATATGGGGTAATGTTTTGTCTGCAATATATAAAAATACTCCGCCCATACCAAAGCCAAAGCTTACCACCAGCCAGGCAATACTGCCGTTTTCCTCAGCCCGCTCAATTGCCGGAGCCAACAAGGACCAGAAACTGGCTGCAATCATCACTCCTGAAGCGAACCCCAGCATTAAGTTTAAAACCTCTTTTTTTATGTCCTTGAAAAAAAATACCAGCGCTGATCCCAAAGCAGTCATAAAGTAAGTAAATCCAGTTCCACCCAAAGCCTGCTGCCATGGTTCAAGTGACACTAACCAATCAATCATTTTCATCCCTCTTTTTTACAGTTACTGTTGCCTACATTCTACCATAGGCCTATTTTACAGTCTAGCTTATTTAATTTTTAGGACAACCTTAATATAAAAGTAAAGTTCATTTTTTTAATTTTTCAAGAATACATTATCCACTTTTTGAACATACAAAAAAGAACCCCAGCTTTCATTTGCCGCAGTTCTTTCAAAATATAATGAGAAGTTACAGTTTTATACAACTGATACTCGCTATTTACTATTTAACTATTTGTCATCATGTTTAGAGAATTTTTCCTTAATATCCTCAAAACCTTCTTTGATTTTGTCGCCAAATGATTCGGCACCTTCTTTGACATCATCCGCAGCATCACGGACTTTACTTTTTACATCGGCCAAACCGCTTTGGAGTTTCCCTTCTGCTTCTTTTCCTTTCCCTTCAACTTTGTCCTTTGCATCGTTTATACGTCCATTTAAATCTGCCATAATTGAAAACCTCCCATAAAATATAATTTTATTTACATTAACAGCATAACATCCCTAAAAATTTGCCACAAATAATCCGCTCATTCAAGATCTGAAAGCCATTTTTTTACTTGTTCCAATTCCTTTACAGTAATCTGGTGCCCGGCTTCTGTATGGGCTTCAGTTATTTGAGTCCCTCTCGTTCCGAGCTGATTTTCCAGTGTTTTAAAAGCATCTAAAGACACAATTGGATCTTCCTCTCCATAGGAAAGAAAAACTTTTTTATCTTTTAATGGTTCTGTTCTGGAATCCACTCCCAGGGACATTGGATGGAGCAGAATCGCCTTATTTAGCTCTGTCTGTCTTTCTAAAAAAAGATGCCCAGCTATATTTGCTCCATTAGAATAGCCCAAAACAATCCACTCATCCATGTTAATTCCCTGCTCATCGCTGATTGTTGTAATCTGTTCCAACAGATGATCTGTTTCCTTTTCTAAGCTTGGAATATCAAACTGATTCAGCCCATTTCTCTTAAAAAAACGATTCATTCCATTTTCATTAATTTCACCACGAAAAGACAATATTGTGCTCTGTGGATCAAGGTGCTGTGCAATATCCACCATTGAATACTCATCTCCGCCTGTTCCATGGAGCAAAATAAACTTTCGACCGGTTCCTTTTTCAAAAAGATACTTCATTTATATCAGCCTCCTTTAATTTAAAACACGCAGACTTACTTTTGGTAAGCAACCTTATTTTATCACTGCTTCGTCAAGTCAACAAATGATTTGTCTGATTTACTCTTTGACATTGAATACACTTCTTGTTAAAATAAGAACGTACGTTCGATAAAGGAGGCATTATTATGGATCTCACCAGAAAAATAGAAATTTTAGCAGAATCCGCGAAATACGATGTATCTTGTGCCAGCAGCGGTGTCACTGAAAATACACGAACAGGAACAGTGGGAAGCACAGCAGCTGCCGGAATCTGCCATTCTTTTACCAGTGATGGCCGTTGTGTCTCCTTATTGAAGCTTCTATTTACAAATGCCTGTATTTTTGACTGCCATTACTGCATTAACCGCAAGTCCAATCAAATTCCGCGGGCAACGTTCACACCTCAGGAAGTAGCAGATTTAACGATGGATTTTTACATGAGAAATTATATTGAAGGACTTTTTTTAAGCTCGGCAATTATTAAAAACGTTGATTACACTTCCGAACTTTTAATAAAGACATTGAAAATTCTTCGCCATGAAAAAGGTTTTAAAGGATATATTCACGTAAAAGCAATTCCAGGTGCAGATGAGGCATTAATCGAAGAATTAGGTTATCTGGCAGATCGAATGAGTGTGAATGTGGAACTGCCCTCAAGAGAAAGCTTGAAGCTTCTCGCACCGGACAAAGATCCCTATGCGCTATACAAGCCTATGAAGCAGATTACTCAGAAAAAGAAGGAACTGGCAGCGTTACCAGCTGTGAGACACAGCCCTGCATTTGTTCCTGGCGGGCAGTCAACCCAGATGATTATTGGCGCCTCACCTGAGACAGACCGTACCATTGTTAAAATTGCAGAAAATTTATATCATAAATACGAACTGAAGCGTGTGTATTATTCAGCGTATATCCCGGTAAATCAGGATAGTCTTTTGCCGGCAATAACTACTGATCCGCCCTTATTAAGAGAGCACAGGCTCTATCAGGCTGACTGGCTGATGCGTTTTTACAGCTTTACTGCAGATGAAATTCTGTCTCCTGAAAAGCCAAATTTCAATTTATATTTAGATCCAAAAGCCAACTGGGCAGTTCAAAATTATGATCGTTTTCCAGTGGATGTGCAGTCTGCCAGTTATGACGTATTACTGCGAATTCCGGGCATTGGTCCTAAAAGTGCACAAAATATCGTAAAAGCAAGAAAATACTATCGCCTTCATTTAACCGACTTAAAGAAATTAGGGGTAGTTGTCAAACGCGCCAAGTATTTTGTAAGCTGTAACGGTACCATTATGGATGGATTAATCAAAGAACCCGAATGGATCATTGCTTCGCTCGTTTCTACTCGTCAGTACAAAGCATTGAAACAGGCAAATACGCAAAGTGACCATGAACAGCTTTCTCTATTCGATGCTGAAAAGTTTCATCATACCAAAGAAAAGGAGCTTCTGTATGTCCATTGAAAGAACAACAGCGACATGGGAATATGATGGCAGCTTCGCAGGATTTCTGACAATTGTAGATCGAGCATTCAGGAAAAAACAGTTTCCAGGAATCATCTTGACGCCGGAAACTGCTATGGAAAGTCTTTTTATCAGTGATTGGATCGATACGAATGTCACACTCGCTGAAAAAATAGTCAACAGACTGCAGCAGCGTTTAACCTCTGAAAATTTTCGTTTTATTCACGATGGTTTTTACGCAACGATGGATAATAAAGAACTCCATCTTTTAGAAGCTTTGGCAATTGCTTTGGATACAAGAGATTCATTAAAAAATTTCATTGGACATCCTTCTGTACTGGCAATAGACAAGGGGTTAAAATCACTGTTTGGTGAAGCACATCTTTACACAGGATTTGTTCGTTTTGAATACGCAGGTGAGCTGCTTTTCAGTAAAATAACACCCAAACATTTTTCACTTCCGTACATCTGTCCACATTTTGCGAAGCGATACCCGTTGGAAAGTATCATGATCTATGACACAACGCACCGACTGCTGGCTTTAATTGATAAGGGGACTATTTCATTTATTGAAAATACAGATTGTCCTGAATTTAACAATGCACAAACGAAAGAAGGCACAATTCAGAAACAATGGACGGCATTTCTGAACTCAGTAACCATTCAGGAAAGAGCAAATAAGAATACGCAGATGAGTCACCTTCCTCTGCGCTTTCGGGAAAATATGGTTGAATTTTATCAAACTGATAAACTATCTTCCAAAAATAGCAGTGCTCTCTTTTGGAAGGATGCGAAAGAAAAACTGTAAAGCAACCTCATTCCTAGGATAGGGGTTACTTACACGGTGGTGCGCTCCCCGTCAAGAGGACAGTGAAATATAATAAAACTTTTTAGTGAGTGTGGGACAATAATCAGATTTTTTTCTGACTATTGTCCCACACTCTTGAACTAACTCAAATGTTTATTCCTAAATAATAATATTAGAATAAACATTTATTCAACTATTATCTAACTGTTTCAAGTTAAAATTATCGTATGCGATTATTTCAACAACATTGTCTCCTAACAGTAAGAAATAGTGATGAGATTCATTTAGAAATTCAACCTGTTTCCCTTCATTTATTTGCTTTAATTCATTTATCCAAGATGAATTTAGTATTTCAAGTATATAATTATGGTACCTTCCATCATAAAAATTTAGTTCATTTATATAGTCACTTGCATTCATGTAGTCTCTAGTAGTTACCTTAATCTCCTGATAAGAAAAAGACTCAAAAACAAACCTGACACCATTATTATCATCAAAATAGATTGCAATACAGTTGTCTTCTATCACTATTTTTTCTAATGGTATTGTATTTATAATTAGGTCTTTATTCAGAATTTCAAATTCCATTTCTATTTCCCCCGTACTATTATGCTTAATCCGCCATCTTTTGTAGTCATTTTCCAACTCTCTTCAAGAATTTCTTTTTCAGTTGCCCATCTATAATTAATATTTTCTATACCTGCTTCTTTAAAAGCATATAGCTGTCGATTATCCAAAGAGTGTATGATGCCATCTTTTTCAAATATTCGTATTTCTTGTATTGACTTCGGATCTATATCTCCTGATTTCAATCCAGAAACCAAATCATCCACAGCATTTCCTCCATTACTAAAATTCTTGGAAGTACTATCTTGTGTGTATCGTATATCACTCGTATTGATACTTTTCGCAGCATCATCACCCTTATCCGCAAAAAATTGCAGATCCACCTTCAATGGCGGTTTCGTACCTGTAGTGGTTTTTCCACTATCGACAACTGCTTTCACAACATCATCTGCTACAGAAGCACTTGGAGTGACTAGCTTCACTACATCGTCTACCAAGCCAGTTCCTACTGCTTGTTTCGCACTGACCCTAAGCCTGAAGCAACGCCAATCGTATCAAACACACCTTCTACTACTCGTTCAGTCGTACTTAGTTCCCGCCCGTCAACCAGTCTTCACCTGTCACTGCATTACTCACACTACCAACTATGTTTACCGATAATATATACTTTCAAGAACTTCGGATAATTATTGACAATCCGAAGTTCTTGAAAAATTCACCCATTAAATAACTGTTTTCAGCTATTCTCAACCCATTGTTTGAAAATAGTTAAAATTTCTACTAGTTTAGATGGATCTCCAGCCCCTTCAAATTTATTATTTTTAATCTGACATATTAACCAATTATCATCTCCATAGTCATATCGGATTTTATCAAATTCTTTATTGATTAGAGAAGTATCTACTAAATCAATTGACACTGACCATCCTGGATTGTCTATATTATCAATTTTAACACCATATAGGTGTTCCCAGTCACCATCGCATTGATCTTGATACCATTTTTGAAGCCATAGAAGTATATCCATTATCACCATTCCTTTTAAATAGTTTATGAGGTTTTTGGAATTTCATCCGGTCTAGGGACACGCCCCCCTCCTTGTACTGTTTTATCATGTACATGTGCCATTAATTTCTCACCAGTAGTTTTATCTGTATGAGGCTTTCCAATGCCATCCTCTCCTCGCACTGCCATAACAATTTGCGTACCAGTTTGGGCTCCTGTAGATGTAATAGCACCAGCTTGAGAATTGGCTCCATTAGCAATAACTGTCACTGCATCATCAAGTATCCCACCTCCAGCTATGGCCAGATTGCCACCATTCATATTATTAGTAACGTTTTGTCCCCCTTGTTTGATGCTATTAACTAATGTGCTTTTCCCAGCTTCTGCAGCCCCCCTTCAAAGCGCTAGATGCACCAGGTATTAAAGTTAAAAGAGAGCCGGCTTCCTCTACTACTTTTTCAGTGGTACTCAATTCTCTTCCTGTCAGCCAGTCTTCGCCTGTTATAGCATTGGGTGCACTCCCTACTCCCAGTGCTAAATTCATCCCTACACCAATAACAGAAGTTGCAGGAATGATAGTTAGAATACCCGCTGTAACAGATAAAGCAACTTTAATCTTACCTTCATTTTCTTTCACGAAATCGCCAACGGCTTTGGTTGCACCTTTCCACAACGTACTCGTGCCTTCACACATTTTACGAATGCGTGCTTCTACTTTCACATGTGTTTCTTGGGCAACTTGAATCGCATACTCACGTGCCTGTCGGTGATGGGATATAATACTGACCTTGACTATTTGGTTTCCCAAAATATTACTCTAAGTTCTCTTTTGGTTGTTGTGTTCCTGTTTTTATCGAAGGGGCTTCAATACACTATATGTATTTCAAGAAACTCAACTAAAAGTATAATTATTACTCCTAGCTGAGCTTCTTGATTTTTCACACGACTATTTCTTTTCCTCTGCTAGAAAATCCCGAATTTCCATCAGTAATTTACCCAACATATTTTTACCCGTGCCATCCGTTCCACAACCCCAGTAATAATCATTGCTTGTTTTTTCTACAAGCTCTTCTTCACCCGTATCCAAGAGCTGTTGGCGGATTTCGGCGTTTTGCTGAAACTTTGCCAGCAAAGCCTGTTTCATAATCTCATCTTTTACTTCTTCCCAATCTTCACGTATAGGATATGCTCTGCTTCTACCTAACTCAGCTGCTTTCATGGGATTCTTTTCCTGCTGTATCTTCTTTCGGTACTCCTCATCCGCAAACTTTGCAGCTTGAAAATAATGCTCACTTGTAAGTCAGTGCTCTCCATCTAACTCAAACTCATAATGAGCAAAGTTTGACATATATCCATATTCTTCTGTTCGTTTATAAAAGTAAATCGTCATTATAAAGTTATCCTTTCTTACTCACTAAAATGCATTTTTCACGCCAAATATCTTATCTAAATCTTCTTCAAACTCAGCTACTTGAACAAAAAATCTACTTCTAACATCAACAAACTTTGCTTCATCCGATAATGATACATACATAAAAAATAATATACCCGATAGTTTTCTCGAAATAACTGGAGCATCACTTAATCGTATTTTCAAATCATTTAATATTCCTTTTAATTTTTCAAAATCTTTTTCACCAATTTTTTCTCTGCTCTAGCTGGTAATAAGATATCCAAAATCATTTTATCGATTTCTTCAGCTAATCTATCCATTTCTTCTATACTCATCTCATACTCCTCCTTTCAAATTATAAACCTATTATTTTACAAAACCGTTTATTGCTTCTGGTGGAATCTGCTGATAAATAGATGTTTCTTGTTGCCATACTGAGTAATGATATGGCAACCCCTCTTGCCCACTTACTCTTGGAAAATTCTCGTAACCCTTCAATTGATTAGCTGGAACCTTGCTTAGATCAATTTCAACTACACCAAGTTGACTTTCAGATTGGTTAAATCCTTTAGCTACATCCAAATCACTTGTCGTTGAAATATAAGGATCATTCTGCCCACACTTTGTACAGCCAGTTTTTCTAAACAGATATTAAAGTCTTCATTAATTTAAAGTGAATAAGCATAAATATCTACGTCAACAGTGATATTTAGCTCCCCTAAAATTAAACTTTGATTAGGTTCAATTACAACACTGGGAACTATTCCTTCCTCTATTCCTAACACTATTTCCATAGTAACTTCACAATCATATTTTTCTGCTACCTTAGAAAGACCTACTTTTTTTTCAGAAATGAATTTTATGGCTTTGTCCAATAAATCAGAACTATCATACGTATATTCCTTACCAATTTCTTTAGACCACAAGCTGAAACTTCTAACTTTTGAAACAGGCATTGTTTTCTTTTGATAGTACTCACCTTTTGTAAATTGATAAGTTGGAGTAACTCCCAAATATTCGGAAATCACTTTGGTATCTAATATATCACCTACAATTTTTACTTCTATAACCACTGAAGATTTTTCCATGCACTATCTATCTCCTTTATTTAATATATTCTCCTGTAGGAATTCCTTCACCTTGTCCACCTTTCCTATATACCCACAACTGTCCAGTATCTTTATCAATATAGATGTCATATTGAGCAAGATTTTTAGTTGTTCCTAAAGCATCTGCTTTTACTTCATGGGCATCAAATCCATTTCTTTTCAAGTAATTGTCTTTAGCCATTTTTATATTGGTAGGCTCTTCGAAATCCCCACCACCATCTCCACCAACAATGTTTTGAATGACATTTTGTCCGGCTTCAATGGCATTTACTCCTGCACCAATAGAGATTGAACCTCCTGCTACAACCAGTGTAGCTCCTGCTGCCATTCCCGGTACAGTCACCGGTGATGATGAACCCCCTGATAGAACAGTTCCTGCTCCACTTCCTGTAAATAAGGCTCCTCCGCCTGTCACAAGTAAGGTGCCACCTACACCAGTCACCAATGAAGAAGTGAATTCTCCTACATTGTAAGCTAAACTGTTGTTGCCTCCGCTTAAATCTGCATGGATAGCTTCCCCTGTAATTGCTTCTGCTATTGCTTTGCCCGGATTGGAATTAGCCAGTGAGTTGATGACTCCTGCTACTGCACCCTTACCGAAATCTGAAATAACTCCGCCAACTGTTTTGCCTACATTAGAAATCGCTGTACTTGCACCTTTCCACAACGTGCTTGCACCTTCACACATTTTACGAATCCGTGCTTCTGCTTTCACACGTGTTTCTTGGGCAACTTGAATCGCATACTCACGTGCCTGTTGATAGGCGATTTGGGCTTGTTGGGCTTTCGTTGCGACCCACTGTGTGGCTTGTCCAGCATAGTGATTGACTTGATTGCTGACATATCGAACCCCCTGCGAGGCGTAGCTAACTGCCGCATTATAGGTTTGCTGAACCGTTCGAACCGCACTGCTGCCATAGCTGACTGCCTGACTTACAGCTCGCGAAACTGTATTTACCACTCGCCGAACCGTATTGACAACGGTGTTAACGACTTTTTTCACCGTATTAACAACTGTCTTCACAACTTTTTTCACCGTATTTACAACTTTCTTCGCCACATTCTTCGCTGCATTAACGGCTTTACTGATCCAACCCCAACGTCCGGCATCGTCACGATACATGAACGGATTATTATTGGCGTACGTGTATTTGTTCTGAGTCACTGGTTTATCCTGCTGACCAAGTACGGTGTCTTGCTGAGTGAAGCGACCAGTGGTTGTATCATATTCTCTGGCACGCAGGTGCTGCTGCTTCCAGTTGTCATGGTACTGACTGCGGTAGCCTGCTTGGTTGTCGATTCGTCGTTCACTGCGACCGAATTCCTGATACAGGTTGCTGGAATACAATCTGCCAGTTGCTTTCTCCGTCTGAGTGATGTTGCTTCCCAAACCGTCTTGATGATAATTATCCAGATCGTCTCCGATCGCGGTTCCTCGATCATCATAAAACAGTGTAGCTTCCTCAGTCGTTTTGATTCGTTGGTCGTAGGAAGTCGTTGTCATTTGTAAGGGACTGACATACTCCTGCGTATAGTCATTGATATACTGGATCATTTCGATCGTGTGATCCTTATCCAATGCTTTTTTCATTTTTTCTTCTTTGACTTCTCGACGCTTCGCTTCATGATCGATCCGCCAAGTTCGATCTTTCATTGGCAGGCAGAATAGTGAGAATTTTGCTGTTAACGCATCCTTCAACGTAACATCGCTGCTGCTTAAACGCAGCTGTGCTTCTCTATCCGTGCCCTTCATCCATTCCATCATATCTGTCTTCAACTTGCGGTCGTTTTCTGTTCCGGTCGTTTTAGACACACGATTACCTAAAGCATCGTAATAATAGAATAGCTGTTTGCCCCACGTACTGCTTTCTTGAATCAAACGTCCTTCTGCATCATAGACATAGCTGGTCACTTCCCCGGAAGTACTTTGTTTTTTACTCACATGACCGTTTGCATCATATTCGTAAACAGCACCTTTGTCACCGGTGATTTCTTCCAACTGATTGTCCGCATTGTGCGTCCATTCCTGTGCGCCCTTAGACTTGCCATTGACTTCTTGTCTTACACCTACCCGATTCCCTACATTGTCGTAAATATAGTAGGTGACTCTGGTCGTCTTGCTTTCTTTCTCCGTCGCTTTGATCAGTTGATCTTCTTTGTCGTACTCATAGGCTTTCTCCAGCGAGAACTTCGGATACTTGAGTGTTTCATTGATAAGATTGCCGTTTTCATCATACGCATAAGTTTGCTTGGATTGTTCCTGACCATGGATATCAAGCGTGACTGCTTCACTGATTTCCCCGGTTGCCAGATAGCTATACATGGATTTCGTGCCGTTCGCATATTGGATTTCCAAAATTTGTCCAAGTCCGTCGTAGCGATATGTCGTTTCCCCTGCTGCATCCTTGACTTTGGTCAATTGGTTTTTCTTGTCGTATTCATACGCTGTTTTTGTACCATTTGGATAGTGGATCTCTGTACGACGGCCAAAAGCATCGTAAGCATAGCCCACTTCTTCTCCTGTGTTGGTCACAGCCTTCGTCAAGTCGCCAAATTCATTTCGCTCAAAGTTGAGCGTATGACCTGTCGGCAGTTGATCCTTGAATGCCTGCTCTTCTATTTCACTAAAATCAAAGGTGGTCGTAAGAGCCGCTTCTGTCAGCTGATCACTCTCGTCATAATTAAAGACAAAATCCTGATTGTTCATCTGTTTCCCAACCATACGGTTTAATTCATCATAGCTGTAAGCGATCGTTGCCCCGTCTGCTTTGGTATTTTCAGATAACTGTCCATCCAATCGATAGCTATAGGTTTCTTTTTTCCCATTTGCACTGATCAGACTTTCCAGCTCTCCTACTGGTGTGTATTCTAGCTTGGTCTGCCCATTGTTGGCATCGGTAATAGTTGTCAGATTGTCCTGAGCATCATACGCATAAGTGGTCGTTTTTTCCAAGCGGTTGGTCATTCCTGTTAAACGGTTGACTTTATCATAGGTAAAGACCTGACTCTGCTCTTTCGCATCAGTGATTTTCGTCTGATTGCCGTTGCCGTCATACGCAAATGTTTGCTTGTTCCCGCGCGCATCTGTAATGCCGGACACTTGATTTCTGCTGTCGATCGTTTGCTTCGTCACAGCTCCTGTTGCGTCGGTGGTTTGAATCAACTGATTGTTTTTATTATACGCAAAGCTGGTCGCAAATTCGAGCGGATCTGTTTCTTTTAGTAGATTTCCGTTCTTATCATACGTATAAGTCGTATGCGCATCGTTTGGTGCGATCATTTCCTTCACGTTGCCTAAGCCATCATAAACAAAGGCTGTCTTGTTGCCGCGAATATCGATCATGTTTTGCACACGATCCAATAAATCATATTCGTACTGAATACTCGTTTTATTCGGATAGGTCATACGAGTCATACGGCCTGTTTTATCATAGGCATAGCTCGTTTCCTGTGTGCCGGCCTTTACTTCTTTCGTTAACTGGCCAAATCGATCATACGTATACGTGTTTAACGGCTGCTTATGAATCGCATCAGAAATCTCCGTTAATTGAGAGAACTTGTCATAAGCATACAGTTTTTCATAGCCCTTCGCATTGATTTCACTCGCCAAGGTCCCATCATCATTATACGTATAGCTGGTTTTTGCTCCGGCAGCATCTGTGATGTTCGTCAATTGATTGCGTAGGTCATACGTGTAGCTGGTTTTACGATTAAGCGGATCGATGGTTTCAACTAAATTATTGCCAGCATCGTACCCATATTTCGTCAAATTCCCTTTAAAATCACTCTCCGTTATTTTTCGTCCGGCACTGTCATACGTGAAGACTTGCTTGAAGCCTTTAGCATCGACTGTTTCCACCAAACGATCTAACGCATCATAGCCATGTGTTGTTTCATTGCCCTGAGCATCTATTTCCTTCGTGATGTTACCATTAGCATCATAGCTCTGCTTGCTGACAGAACCTTGTGCATCTTTGGTTTCGATGACTCTGCCTAACGCATCGTAAACGAAGCTGGTTTGTCCATTGTTTTCATCGGTCAACTGGATCATTTGCCGATTCAAATTGTACTGATAGGATTTCGTATCTTTTCCATTATTGATTTCTTTGATCAGATTTCCAACGTTATCGTACTCATAGCCGACACTTCCGCCGTTATGTTTTTGGACTGCTATCAGCTGATTACGGCTGTCATAAGTGTTTGCTTCAATCGTTCCCTGAGGACTCGTCGTTTGGATCAGCTGACCAAGTGCATCATAGCCATAGGAGGTTTTATTTCCGGCGATATCTGTTTCAGCAATCAGCTCTCCATACGCATTGTAAGCATATGTCTCTTGTCTCTTCTGACTATCTGTCACACACAATAACTGTCCCATCACATCATAAGAATACGTTTCTTCCTGTTTTGTACTGTCGGAGACTTTAATAAGATTACCCATTTTATCGTATGAATACTTGGTCACAACACCCATCGGCGTGGTTTCTTCCACTAGCTGATCGGCTTTATTATAGACATAGGTCGTGACTCTACCCAAAGAATCGGTCAGACTCGCTACATTGCCGCCTTCATCATAGGCAAAGGAAGTTTTATTTCCTAGAGCATCAGTCATCGTTTTGATTTCATTGGTTTTGGTATAGCCGTATGTCGTACGGTTGCCCATTGGATCTGTTTTTTCGATCAGGCTGCCATTCTTATCATACTTGTACTGTTCAATTGCTCCTGTTGCCCATACTTGGGTTTCCAGCAGGTTTAAGGCATTGTAGGTATACAAGGTTTCTGTCTTATCCGGTCCTACTTCCTTGACCTTATTGCCATTGCCATCATAAGCAAATTGATAGACCGCGCCATTGGCTTCCGTAATTTTCAGCACATTGCCTTCGCCATCTGATTCGTATAACGTTTTTGTGCCATCTGCTGCAATACTTTCTTTTACAAACCCTCCGGCATCGTAGGTGATGCCCGTCTTTTGACCCAGTGCATTCGTTTCTTCTGTTCGATTGCTCCGACTGTCAAAGGACTGTTTTGTTTCTCTATCGCCATCTTTGACTGAAATCGGCTGGTGCTGCTGATTATAGGTATAGGTCGTTATTTTTCCACCCTTGTCCTTTTTCGTCAGCAGATTGCCGGATGCATCGTACGTATACTCTTCCGTCGTCTGATTCGCAAAGATGATTTTAGTCGGTGAGCCATTGGCTGTTCGTTCATAGGTCGTGATATGTCCAAGGCTGTCTTTTTCTGTTGCTACAAAGTTGTTCACATCATACGTATAGGTCGTCGTCTTCCCATTTGGCATAATTTCCTTTGTGACATTTCCGGATTTATCATACTGATATTTTGCTTTCGTGCCGTCGGGAAACTCTATTTCCGTTCGTTGATTCAAAGCATTGTAAGACATCTTCTTCAAATTGCCGAGATAGTCGCTTTCAGTAATTACATTGCCGTTGCCGTCATAGCTGAAGGTTTTCATCCCTCCGACAGCATTAGTCTCGCTGATGACTTGCCCGATCGCATTGTAGCTATAGCTTGTTTTGTTGCCATTAAAATCGGTTTCGCTGGTTTGATTGCCTTCACTATCATAGGTGTAGGTCTTAAATTGTCCATTGAAGTTGCTTTCTTTTGTCAGCTCACCACGTGCATTACGCTCATAGGATTTTGTTTTGCCATTCCCATCTGTTTCCGTTAACAAAAGTCCACGCGCATCATAGGTATAGCTTCGGATCAATCCGGAAGCATCTGTCTCGCTCGTCAAGTTTCCATTTTCATAGGTATAGCTCGTCACTTGGCCCAAAGCGTTGGTTGCTTTGATTTTCTCACCTGATGCGTTGTATTCAAAATGAGTCGTGTGTCCGTTTTGATCGGTCAGCGAGAGCTCATTTCCTTTAGCGTCATAGCTATACTGAATGGTATTGCCTTGACGATCCGTCTCAACAAGCGGTTGACTCCATTCGTTGTAAGTCGTTGTTTCTTTCGTTCCATCTGAATAGCTGGTGCTGGTCAGATTGCCTTTTTCATCATAACTGTACGTCGTTTTTTGACCATCTCGATCGGTAAACGCCATCAACTGGTACTGATCATTGTAGCTACTCGTTTCAGTCGTACCATCTGCATATTCGATTTTTGTTGGTTGATAATGGTCATTGTACGTAGTGATCGTTTTATTGCCGTTACCATCAATTGTCGTGGTTGTTCCTTTACCATAAGAAAGTGTTACGACATTTCCTTCGGCATCGGTTTGTTTGATCACACGGTTTTCTTTGTCATATTCATTGGCATAAATCGTTTTACCGTCATCGCCAGCATAGCTCAGCATGCGGTGCTGATCATCATAGCCATAGGTAAATTTCTTACCTGATGCGTCAACGACCTTAATTAAGTCTCCCGCTTCGCTGTAGGAGTACTGGTTCTTGGTTCCATCCGGGAAAGTAACTTCTGATAAATGTGCATTGCCATCCCATTTGAATTGCAGCTTCTTCCCGTTAAATAGTTTGATTTCCTTTAAGAAGCCTGTTTCGCTATCGTAGCTGTACTCTTTCTTCATGCCATTGCTCGTCTGGATCGAACGGATCTGGCCTGTCGCATCAAAAGTATACGTCCATTTTTTCTGTGTATCCTTCAAAACAAATGTCCGTTTTTCCACTTCATCTACAGTCTCCATTACCTTGCTTAGTTCGTAAGGCAACGCACCTTCAACTATATAACTGCCATTATCTTTCCGAGTGAAAAAGACCTTGCCGCCGTCATCCAGTGTCAGCATCATGCTTTTATCTGCCAGTTGATTCAAACTAAGCAGCTGATTCAAGGTCCAATTTCGTCCGATTGGACTATCCTGTCCTTCGCCCATTGCATTATACGTTCTGGTAAATCGCTCTTCTACTTCATTGTCATACCACGTACCGTCCGTCATCTCGTACAAAAGATTTCCGCTGCCGATATTGATCGGTTCAAAGTTGAACTGGCAGTGCTTCCCACGTCCCATAGATAGAGAATCCAATCGGATCTTTTCTGCATCTGTCAAAGGTTTTGGCGTATACGCTTTTCCGGCATTCTTTTTCGGGTTGCGGATAAACACAACATTTCCTTGTGTCAGCATCTCATCCTTCATATTGTTATCTCTCATGAAGCTGGCTCGATTTTTTTCTAATCCATAAAAGGCCAGTAGTCGAGACAAGGTGTCCTGACTGGAGACTTTATACAATTGGAAGTTGTCATAGGTTTTTTCCGCTTTATCATTTTTCCCGTTTTTATTGTACGTAACAGTCGCTTCTGCCTGATAGAGATGATTTTCTTTCAATACAGTGGTCAATAATTCCTTGGTTTGCCAGTTGCTGGACAAATCCAGATACCGTTGCGCATCCTTAAATAAAACCGGATAATTCGGGTATAGATAATCTCGACCGATCGATGGCTCTGTTCCGGTATAAATCACTTTGTTGCTATCGTTTTTGTCTTTTAAACGATACGTGATTTCTGCTTCCGGACGTCCGATTCCATCAAGCCCAAGCGCCGTGAACTGTACTAGCCCATCATTGTCGCTACGGACGAATGGTCGTAGTTTCAAGGTTGTTTGATCCAGGGGCATATTCTTGTCGATCGGTGGTTTTTCACGATGCTCTAAAACAACATATGGCTCTCCACCTGTCCAGCCTTTTCCACCAAACAATTCTGCCTGTGAATACGGCATTTCATGCGCCGACATCTTGTTGTTTTTCACCAATACCCCATGATTGTCTAGCCCATTTTTCCAATCATTCGCCAATGTCGTAATATCGAAATCGACCCAACGGTTATTGGTATCGATCCCTGCCATTTTTGTTTCTTTCCCATCTTCATAAGCTGGTGGACCGTAGGGGCTGCCCAGTTGTCTGATGAACTTGTCATAGCTCAAAGAAGAGAAAGCACCAACATCTTTTGTTATTCCAGCAGCTTCAAAAAATCGAGTGACGACTTTACCATTGCCATCTTTTGCAGTATCACCCCAAAAGCCGGGATCACCGACACGCTTCATTTTCAGTGTAGCAGACATGATTTCATGCTGCTTGCTGATTTCTTTAAATTTCTGATTAGGAATTTTCAGTACACCATAGGTCTGAAAATGACCCGCACCATCATCGCCGGAGCTGTAGCCATTGTCATAACCGATCATCATATACGGCTGAAAGGCATAGCTCATTTTATCGTCATATTGACGAATACTTGTAGAGTCAACACCATTGACAGTGACCTTTGTTAATGGCATCACCTGCAGTGAAATTTTTGCCTGTTTTGCCTGTTGTACTTGTGCCTCTTTGATTTCAGTCACCTGAATAGTTGCCGTTTCTTCATCAAAGGTATAGTTCAAAGGTGCGATTAGATCATTGTCCAGATTTAGCAGCATTGGCAGCGGAATAACCTCAGTCAACTGCTCCTGTTCATAAATCCCAATGATTCCTTTCTCCTTCTCTTCCTTCGCTGTTTTTCCTTCAGATAACTGTAGCTGGTAACGAATAGTTTGAAGCGCTGAATCTGCGTCTACATATTGCAAGAACTCAACCAAACCATCGTGCATCGCGATTTCTACCGGCTCCGTCTCTTTATCTGAAGCTAATAAAATACGGTCTTCCTTTACTGTAGAGACCTCATAGGATTCCTTTGGCAGAACGATTTCCACAGCCTCTTTTTCATCCCTGATCTGAACCGGTGTTTCTGTCGTCACTGTTTTCGGAACAACCACTGGTACATCTCCTGTACCCGTGATAGCTTCTGCTTCCTCAACAAACGCCGTCGTTATTTCCTGCCAGTTGCCTTGCTCGTCTTGCTCATGGATCGGACGAGTAAATAGGATCGTCTCACCTTCACCTGTCTCAGGATGGATAAAGGTCTTTGAATAATCGCTACGATCTTCCAGAACCTCTTCCTTCCCTGCTTGAAGCGCATTTTCTTTTATTTCCTCTACTGTGGATCGTTCTGAATTTTCAAATTTTTCTGAAATTTCATCTGATACCCCATTGTTTCCAGTCTCAGTTGAAGAATCAGCTTCTGGTGACTCTTCTGACTGTTGCGCCTGTTCCAATTTATCCTGTACATCTTGTGGAAGCTCATCCTTTGTTACTTTATCCCCTTCGGTTAAAGGAGGATGACTCGCCGTCGATTCTGACGGAAGCACTTCTTCCGCAAATGCCGGTACCAATCCCCAAGGAACCACTGCCCCAAACTGGAAAAACACAATAGAAAAAATTACCACTTTTCTCCAATTTTTCTTTTTCATTTTCTACTCCTTCAAATTTTCTTCTGTGTCCAAAATTCCTTGATAAATTTTATCTGCTTCTTCATAATTTTTCTTGTGAATCGCTGTCGCCATGCTCTTAATGTCTTTACTCAATAAACGATAGGTTTCATAAATCGTTTGGTCTTCTTCTGACAACAGTTTTTTGTAGCTTGATAATTTTGCTTTATCCCCAATAGAATTGAATTTTGTTGCGACTGATTTTAAATCTGTTACATATTCTTTGTACTGAATACTGCCATCGGCCTTCATATCCACCCAAAGCTGATAATTCTCCTTAAAATCAGATTCCAAATTAAAAATCTTTGTCTCAATGTCCCCTGCCTTTTTTGGTGCACAGGCACTTAAAAGAACAACAAACACTAGACATACCCAAATATACTTCTTTTTCATTTTCTCCCCTCCTTCTATTTTTTTACTATACAGTAGTCTTCATAGGTACTGCATATTTCTATAATTATAAAAAAACTAGTAAAAGTCAATATAATTATTTATTTTTGATAAAATAATCATTCTTTGGTTAAATAATTTTGTGAAATAACATTTTTTAATTTTAGGATGAAACTACTCATTCATTTGAATAAAGAGATCTCGAGTGTCTAGTTTAACTAATTATTGGTAGAAAGGAGTTTTTACACGTTGAAGCAATGAAATATATCTTCTGTACAAAAAAGGCCTCTACAATTTCCGCTGCAGAGAACCAATGAAACTTACAGGCTGCCATCATGGTTAGAGTAGATACAAACCAAACTGTTGGCACATTTCCTAATGCTAGAATCAATCGTATCATAGACCTCTAATGATTCACGATTCGAGCATTCTCTATTTAAGTGATTCGCAATCGTTGATTGGTTGACTGAAGTGGTAGGATTGCGAAATTTCGCCTTGGTATAATTGGACTTCAAGTCGCGTATCTTCATGATATTTCCAATTTTTATTCGGTTTGCAATTATCCCTCGGCGAGCGAGAGCGACTTTGATTTTGTGCGTACCATAATTCCTTCGGCTATTCTCAAATTCTTCGGTGACGGCCTTTTGAAGCTCCGATTAACAAGGGTGTTTTTCGATTTGTAATAATAGGATTGCCAAGAAATATGGGAGAGTTTGCATATCGCTGATATGGAGTATTTGTGCTTATTAGCATTAATTACTTGTCTTTTCATCCAAATATCAGCGCCGCTTGCTTTAAAATATCATTCTCTATTTCCAGCTGCTGATTTCGCTTTCGAAGAGCGACCAATTCTTTCTCAGAGTGCTCCTTTCACTTCTAAAAAAATATTATTTTATAAAGTGTTCTCTATTTTCAAAAAAATAAGAGGTACCAATTTCTTGGCATCTCTTGAAAACATTGATATATCGATGTTTTTAACGTTATCCTCTTATTTCAGTTGAAATGTTCTCTATCTCAACGCCTTACTGCCTATATCATGACGATAAAAGGTACCCGCAGTATCTACTGAATCGAGCAGTTCGTAGACCTTTTTTTGTGCTTCTTCCAGCGTGTCTCCCTCTGCTTCAACCAGATACACACGTCCTCCTGAAGAAACCAATTGTTGAGCTTTTTCATCCACTCCAGCGTAATAAATTCGCTGACCATCAAGCAATGAAAACTCTGGCAATTGGATGCCTTTTTCATAATCACCCGGATATCCCTCTGCAGCGACAACAACACCCAAGCTAAAACCGCTCGTTTTCCAATGAATATCGGGTGTCCGCTCATTAAGGAGATCATCAATAATTTGAACAAGATCACTCTCCAGTCTTTGCAAAACAACCTGTGTTTCCGGATCGCCAAAGCGTGCATTAAATTCAATTACTTTTGGTCCATCCGCCGTTGCTATCAATCCGGCATATAAAATGCCTGTAAATGGACAACCGTCGCTGACCATTCCTTTGGCAGCAGGCTTTAAGACTTTTTCAATTGACTCACTGATTAATTCTTCACTGATTTGCGGAACCGGGCTGTACGCCCCCATCCCACCAGTATTAGGTCCAAGATCCTTTTCAAATACCCTCTTATGGTCCTGTGCGACAGTCATTGGATAAACTTCTTCTCCTCTGACAAAAGCCAGCAATGAGTATTCTTCACCAGCAAGAAAATCTTCAACGACCACTTTTGCGCCGCTCTCTCCAAAGCGATTGTCCTCAAGCATATCATGCAAAGCATCTGCCGCTTCTTCTACTGTTTCAGCAACGACAACGCCCTTGCCTGCAGCCAGTCCATCTGCCTTAATCACAATTGGTGCGCCTTTTTCTTCAACATAGGCTTTCGCCTGGTCAAAATCAAAAAAAGTCTGGTGTCCTGCTGTTGGAATATCATACTTATTCATCAGGTCTTTTGCAAAGTCTTTGGAGCCTTCGATCATTGCTGCTGCTTTATCAGGACCAAAAATCTTCTGTCCTGCTGCTTTAAAGTCATCTACAATCCCGTTCAATAAAGGAACTTCCGGACCGACAAACGTCCAGTCAATCTTTTTCTTCTCAGCAAAGTCAATCAGTCCTGAATGATCGTCTTCCTTCAGATCCACCAACTGAATCCCATCCTTTTTCATCCCGGGATTTCCTTTAGCGCAGAAAACACTATCCACCAGCGAACTTTGCATAAATTTTTGTGCGATGACATGCTCTCTGCCACCGCTGCCGATCACTAATATTTTTAAGCCCATGATATCCTCCCTTGTTAATCAGTGTCTGAAATGCCTGACATCTGTAAAGACCATTGCAATGCCATATTTATCCGCCATATCAATTGATTCCTGATCCCTGATACTGCCGCCCGGCTGTACAATTGCTTTAATTCCATGCTTTGCTGCATATTCCACACTGTCTCCCATTGGGAAATATGCATCACTTGCCAATACTGCATCAGATACTTTTTCACCTGCCTGCTCGATAGCAATTTGGACAGAACCTACACGATTCATCTGTCCTGCGCCAATCCCCACAGTCTGATGATCATTCGCCAAAACAATCGCATTGCTCTTGACATGCTTCACAGCTTTCCAGGCAAATGCCATTGCCGTCATCTCTTGAGCTGTCGGCTGACGTTTTGTCACAACTTTCCATTCCTCAGGATCTTCTTTTACAACATCCTGATTTTGAATGAGCAAGCCACCTAAAACAGTTACTTTTTCATCATCATGGGCCTCGTCTTTATGCGTAAAGTCCAAAGTCATGAGGCGTAAATTCTTTTTCTTTGATAAAATCGCAAAGGCTTCATCTGAGAAGCCGGGAGCAATAATAATCTCTAAAAATAATTCATGCATTTTTTCCGCTGTGGCTTGATCAACTTCCCGATTTAACACAATAATACCACCGAAAATTGATACTGGATCTGCAGCATAGGCATTATTATAGGCAGAAAAGATATCTTCACCTATCCCTATCCCACATGGATTCATATGCTTAACAGCAACAACAGCGGGCTGATCAAATTCTCTGGCTATACGAATTGCTGCGTCGCCATCCTTAATATTATTGTAAGAAAGCTCTTTTCCATGCAGCTGTTTCGCACTGGCAATTGAAAATGGAACAGGCAGTGCATCCTGATAAAAGGCTGCCTGCTGATGACTATTTTCTCCATACCGCAGAGGCTGCTTCAATTCATACGTAAATGTCAGTGTTTCCGGTTCGGATTCTCCCACTAAATCTGTTAGATACGTACCAATAAGCGCATCATATGCCGCAGTATGACGAAAAACTTTCGCTGCGAGCTTTTGCCGTGTTTCAAAGGTTGTTTCCCTTTGGCTTTGCAGCTCTTCCAAGACAGTACTGTAATCCTTCGGGTCTACTACAACAGTGACAAACTGATGATTCTTTGCTGCACTTCTCAGCATACTTGGACCGCCGATATCAATATTTTCAATTGCTTCAGCAACAGAAACATCCGGCTTCAAGATTGTTTCTTTGAATGGGTACAGGTTTACGCAAACAATATCAATCGGCTGAATGTTATGCTCAGTCATAGCTGCCATATGATCGGGCAGATCACGACGACCAAGCAGTCCTCCGTGGATTTTAGGATGAAGTGTTTTTACTCTTCCGTCCATCATTTCCGGAAAATCCGTAACTTCTTCTATGCCAATCGTTGAAATGCCTTCTTGCTCCAGCATCACTTTCGTTCCACCTGTTGAAATGATTTCTATCCCCAATTCTGTCAGCTTCCTGGCAAAATCTGCTACACCTGTCTTATCTGAAACACTGATTAATGCTCGCTTTGTTGTCATGCAGTCTATCGCTCCTTCTTTTCTTTAATTATCTTTTGAATGACAATTGGATAAAGTCGATGCTCTACCTTATGAATCTTTTCTTCAAGACCTTCCAATGTATCGTCTGAATGAATTGCAACTTTTTCCTGCACTATGACAGGTCCGGTATCGATCCCTTTATCTATAAAATGAATGGTTACTCCTGTTTCTTCCACCTTAGCTTCAAAAGCATCTCTAATTCCATGGAGTCCCGGAAACAAGGGCAATAATGAAGGATGAATATTAATTATCTTTTCCGGATATGCTTCCAGCAATACAGGCCCAATCAATCTCATGTACCCTGCAAGAACAATTAACTCAACTTCTTTTTCTTCTAATAAATGCAGCAGCTCTGCTTCATAAATCCCTTTGGATGAAAAATCTTTAGGAGAAAAAGAAGCACTTGGTATGCCCAATTTTTCGGCTCTTTCAAGCACCTTTGCATCCTTTTGGTCGGAAAACAGCAAAACAATTTCTCCATCAATTTTTCCTGCTTGAACAGACTCAGCGATGGCTTGAAAGTTGCTTCCGCTTCCTGAAGCAAAAACAGCAATTCTCATCGGCTCACCTCAGTAAAAAGAATAGTCTTTTCCGGCTCTTTTCTTTCAACTACTTTACCAATAGTATAACTTTCCTCCCCAAGATCAGCGAGAATTTTTTGAACACTATTCAGATTTTTCGGAGAAACAGCTAAAACCATACCGATTCCCATATTAAAAATCTCATACATTTCCATAGGCGGAATCTTCCCATATTTTTCCATTAGAGTAAAAATCGGTAAAACCGGCCAGCTTCCTAATTCAACGGACGCCGCAGTATTCTTTGGCAGCATTCTTGGAATGTTTTCCACAAAACCACCGCCAGTGACATGTGCTATCCCGTTAAGCAGCTGTTCTTTTATAAGAGGCAGAAGTGTTTTCACATATATTTTTGTCGGCATCAGTAGTTCTTCTACCAGCTCTTTTCCCTCTAATTCAGGAAGGTGATCCGTCAGTTTAAAATCATTCATTTCAAAAAATATTTTTCGAACTAGCGAATAGCCGTTTGAGTGGATGCCGCTGGATGGCAGTCCCAACAACACATCTCCTTCTTTGATTCGGTCACCAGTGATTAACTGGCTTTTCTCAGCAACTCCCACCGTAAAGCCGGCAAGATCATAATCATTTTCATTGTACATGCCAGGCATTTCAGCTGTTTCACCGCCGATGAGAGCAGCACCGGATTGAACACACCCTTCTGCGACACCTGCGACAACTTTTTCCAAACGCTCCGGTACATTTTTACCTGTTGCTATATAATCAAGAAAATAAAGAGGCTCTGCACCCTGAGCTGCAATATCGTTCACACACATTGCTACACAATCAATCCCGATCGTATCATGTTTATCAGCCTGAATGGCCAGCATCAGCTTGGTTCCCACACCATCTGTTCCCGAAATTAAAACTGGTTCCTTCACTTCCACACTGCTCAAATCAAAGCACCCGCCAAAGCCTCCTAAAGCTCCCATAACACCGAGACGCTCTGTTCGCTTAACATGTTTCTTAATTCTTTCGACTACTTCGTATCCAGCCTCTACATCTACTCCGGCTTTCGCATACGCATTTGCCATGCTGAACCTCCTTATTTATTATCGGTTGACCCATTAATCAACGCTCATTTTCTGTTTCCAGTGAAGCAAGATATGTTTCTTCATAATCATAGAGCGGTGTTGGGTAATCTCCATTAAAATATGCCATGCATAATCCTGTATAAGGAGCATCATAGTTTAAACCAATTGCGTTAATCAGCCCTTCTTCGCTTAGAAAGCTCAGTGAATCTGCAGTAATCAGTTCCTGAATTTCTTCAATCGAATGATTTGCTGCAATCAGCTCTTTCCTTGTTTGAATATCAATCCCGTAAAAACAGGGATATTTCAGTGGGGGTGAAGCAATTCGAACGTGAACTTCTTTTGCTCCGGCTTCCTTCAGAAGCTGGACTATCCGACGACTGGTTGTTCCTCTTACAATAGAATCATCGACCATGATGACACGCTTGCCTTCAACTACACCTCGAACAGCAGACAGCTTCATCCGAACACCTTGTTCTCTCAGTTCCTGAGTCGGCTGAATAAATGTTCGAGCAATATACTGATTTTTTACCAGACCCATTTCATAAGGAATCCCGCTGGCTTCTGCGTACCCACTTGCAGCTGACAAAGAGGAGTTTGGTACACCAACCACCATATCCGCTTCAACAGGTGCTTCTTCAGCTAGAATTTTCCCCATATTTTTTCGGGCAGTGTGAACATTCACTCCAGCAATATTTGAATCCGGACGTGCAAAGTAAATAAATTCCATTGAACAAATTGCATGTTGCGTATCTTCTGTGTATTTTTCAATACGATAGCCCTGATCATCAATAATAATTACCTCACCCGGCTCCACATCACGAATAAAAGCCGCGCCGCTGACTTCCAGTGCACAGGTTTCACTGGCAACTACATAAGCACCGTTTTTCATCTTTCCAAGCGCTAAAGGTCGAAAGGCATTGGGATCTAAAGCCGCAATCATCGCTGTCTCTGTCATCAAAAGATAGGCAAATCCCCCCTTTACCTGACGCAGACTTTCTTTCAGCTGTTCAATAAATGTTGTCTGCTTACTTCTTCTAATCAAATGCATCAGAATTTCTGTATCAGAATTGGAGTGAAAAATTGCTCCGTCCTTTTCAAGACTTTTCCGCAGACTTTTTGCATTAGTCAAATTCCCATTATGAGCAAGTCCTACTGAGCCATCATAAAATTTGAACAGAAACGGCTGAATATTATCTACACTGCCGTTTCCCGCAGTTGCATAGCGAACATGACCAACTGCTGCAGCCCCTTTTAGTTCTTCGATAATCCGATCCTCTTTAAAAACCTCTGAGAGCAGCCCCAGATCTCTATGTCCATTCAATTTCCCGTTATCATTGGAAACGATGCCTGCGCCTTCTTGTCCCCTATGCTGAAGACTGTGAAGACCGAAATAGGTTAACCGGGAGGCATCTGGGTGCCCCCAGACTCCAAAGATGCCGCATTCTTCATTTAGGCTTTTTACTTCATAAGACATGGAATGGCATCCTCCCATAATTCTTTGGCTGTTGCAGTATCTACCTGCAGATTTCCATCAGCTGCCTGAATCACCATCGTATTATCGTTGGTAACAGTTCCAATCATTTCAGCTTTACTGCCCATCAATTCTTCAAAGACTTCTTGTTTTTCAGGCGAAACAGATAGAACAAAGCGAGACTGAGTTTCTGAGAACAGCCAAGACTGAGGCATAGTTATGGTACTTTCCATACCAAATCCGTTTTTGAAACAGGACTCAGCCAAAGCTACTGCAAGACCTCCTTCAGAACAATCATGCGCACTAGCTACCAGTCCCTGTTGAATTGCATTCAGTACTAAATCCTGGTTTTCTTTTTCTACAGATAAATCAAAATCCATCAGTTTCCCTTCAATACGCCCAAGCTGCATTTTCTGAAGCTCAGTCCCATTAAAGTCTGCTTTCGTTTCACCTACAATGTAGATTAAATCTCCTGCCTTTTTAAATTCCTGCGTAGTCACATGAGCAATATCTTTCACTAAACCAACCATACCAATCATTGGTGTTGGATAAATGGCCTTTCCATTCGTTTCATTGTAAAGAGATACATTTCCGGAAATAACCGGTGTATCCAACAGCTCACAGGCTTTCGCAATACCATCAGCTGATGTCCACAGCTCCCAAAATCCTTCAGGTTTATCCGGTGAGCCATAATTTAAGCAGTCTGTGATTGCCAGCGGCTGACCGCCGGAGCAAACAATGTTTCTTGCTGCTTCAGCGACTGCAATTTGTCCTCCAACTTCCGGATTCAGGTAAAGATAACGGGCATTGCAGTCTGTTGTCATTGCCAGCGCCTTATTCGTTCCTCTTACACGTAAAACAGCTGCATCACTTCCCGGCAAAACAACTGTATTTGTTCTTACCTGTGAATCGTAGGTTTGATAAATCATTTTTTTAGAAGCAATAGTGGGTTGCTGCAATAATTTCAGAAGTAATTCGCTGCTGTCTGTCACAGACGGTTCAAAGTCTGCTAAATTCGCAAATTCTTGAATACGAGCCGGCTCTTTCTTTTCTTTCTGATAAACAGGTGCATCTTCAGCCAATGCATCTACCGGCAGATTGGCCACTTCCACTTCATGATGATACAAACGATATAAGCCATCATCTGTTACCTCACCAATTGTTACTGCATCCAGATCATACTTTTTGAAAAGCTCGATCACTTCTTCTTCATGTCCCTGCTCAATACAGATCAGCATCCGTTCCTGAGATTCCGAAAGCATCATTTCATAAGGTATCATTCCAGTTTCACGCTGAGGAACATCATCTAAATAGAGTTTTAACCCTGATCCGGCTTTTGAAGCCATTTCTGAGCTGGAAGACACCAAACCCGCTGCCCCCATATCCTGAATCCCAACTAAAATATCTGAATGCTCCAAAATCAGTTCCAGACAGGCTTCCAAAAGCAGCTTTTCCATAAACGGATCACCAACCTGCACGGCTGATCGCTGCTGTTCTTCCCCCTCCACGAACTCTTCCGAAGCAAAGGTTGCTCCATGAATACCATCACGCCCGGTTTTAGCTCCTACATACATGATGGAATTGCCGACACCTTTTGCCTGACCTTTTTGAATATCTTTATGGTTAATCAGACCCACACACATCGCATTTACCAGAGGATTTCCTTCATAACAAGGATCAAAAGCGACCTCACCGCCAACAGTAGGAATTCCAATACAATTTCCATATCCGCTGATACCGGCGACTACTTCCTCAAGAAGATACTTTGTTCTCTGGTCATCCAGTTCACCAAAACGAAGAGAGTCTAAAATAGCAATAGGACGAGCTCCCATGCTGAAGATATCTCGAATAATCCCGCCAACACCTGTTGCTGCACCTTCATAAGGCTCAACTGCCGAAGGATGATTGTGACTTTCGGCTTTAAAAGCGACTGCCTGACCATCTCCAATATCAACAATTCCCGCACCTTCTCCAGGTCCCTGAATCACCTGCGGGCCTGAAATAGGAAATTTTCTTAAAACAGGCTTTGAATTCTTATAAGAACAATGCTCACTCCACATAACTGAAAAGAGACCCGTTTCAGTGTAGTTTGGCATTCTGCCTAAAATATCTTCTTCAATCATGCGATATTCTTCGTCAGTCAGCCCCCACTCCGCATAAATTCTTTTCTCTTTAATTTCCTGAGCAGTCGGTTCGTTAATTGTCATCATGCTTGATTCGTCACCTTTCCATAATTAGTAACAATGGACTGGAAGAAACGCAATCCATCTTCTGATCCAAGCAGACTTTCCACTGCCCGTTCAGGGTGAGGCATCATTCCCAGAACATTTCCTTTCTCATTGATAATTCCTGCAATGTTTTCCAGGCTTCCGTTTGGATTTTCATCTGCGTAAGTAAAGACAATCTGATTATTGTCCTTCAATTTTTGAAGTGTTTCATCATCACAATAATAGTTTCCTTCACCATGGGCTACTGGAATTTGAATCACTTCACCCTTCTCATAAGCTGTTGTAAACATGGTTTGAGCATTTTCCACTTTTAACCCCACTGTTTTACAGACAAAATGAAGAGACTGATTCCGAATCAATGCACCAGGCAGCAGTCCGGCTTCAGTCAGAATTTGAAAACCATTACATGTACCAAAAACCGGCTTTCCTTCTTCTGCAAAACGAATAACTTCGTCAATAATTTTTGAAAAACGGGCTATTGCTCCACAGCGAAGGTAGTCGCCATATGAGAAGCCTCCTGGAAGCAGCACTCCGTCAAAGCCTTCAAGACTGGCTGCATCATGGCGAACATACTCTGCTTCAGCTCCTAGAATATCTTTAACCGCCCACAGCATATCCATATCACAGTTTGACCCTGGAAAAACAATGACTGCAAATTTCATGTTACGCTTCCTCCGTAATTTCGTAGCGATACGTTTCCATATTGACATTGGCCAATAAACGGTCACATATTGTTTCAATTGCTTCTTCGATTGGTTTTTCTGTTTTAGCAACTTTTATCTCAAAGTACTTTCCAATACGAACTTCTTCAATCTCCTCATAGCCTAAACGATGAATAGCCCCCTTAACCGCTTCTCCCTGAGGGTCCAATACAGAATCCTTATAAGTTACATAAACTTTAACAAAATACATTCGATAAACTCCTTTATACTTATTTATTTTTTAATCGTGAAAATACTTCCTTGTATACTGGTACAATTTCGCCCAATTCTTTTCTGTAGACATCTTTATCGAGATGATCATTTGTGGTCTTGTCCCATAAACGGCAAGTGTCCGGAGAAATTTCATCTGCCAACAGAATTGTACCGTCCTCTTTTCGTCCAAACTCAATTTTGAAATCAATCAACCGTATATTTATTTGATCAAAAAGCTCAATTAATACCTGATTCACCTTTAGTGCAGCTTCTTTGAGAGCAATCAGTTCTTCATCAGTTGCGAGTTCCAGATACTTTATGTGGTCCTCATTAATAAAAGGATCATCCAGCTCATCCTTTTTATAGTAAAATTCGATAATTGGAAAGGTCAGCTGTGTTCCTTCTTCAATAGCCAGTTTTTTTGAAAAGCTTCCTGCTGCAACATTACGAACAACCACTTCAAGAGGAATAATAGCTACTGCCTCCACCAATTGTTCGGTCTTGGAAAGCTGTTTAATAAAATGACTGGGAATATCCTTTTTAGCCAGCTCTTTAAATATCAGCGAAGTAATCTGATTATTCAGTTCGGCTTTCCCTAAAATCTCATCTTTTCTTACACCATTCAGTGCCGTCGCCTGGTCAAGATACTCGATCCATATTTGACCTGTCTGATTTGTAGTAAATAATCTTTTTGCCTTCCCTGTGTAAATTAACTCTGTCTTTTCCAACAATGATGTACTTCCTTTCCAAATATTATTACTATGACATTCAAAATTGTTCGTCCGTTACTTTGTCTATATTTTAACAAGTTCCCAAAACACAGTCAATGAAATGTGAACAATAATCACAATCTAATATACAATTGTTCGTGTTTAAGCAAATTGATCAGTTAAATGAAGAATAATCAATTATTAAGAACAAATAGTAAGCATTTACAATTCGTTTGTTCAATGGTATTCTTAAGTCAATAATGACAGTAGAAAAAATAGATAACGTTTCTTTGATTGTAGGGAGGACTTCATTATGCAAGAGGATTATACAACGATTGCTCAAGATTTCTTGGCATCACTTACGAAGAAAGAAAAGATACGGCTTTACAATGATCTGCTGGCCTTAAAAACTGTGCATCATATGAATCAGGATCATACGTATTATACATTTAAGAATATTAAAAGAGGTGTAAAAAAATATTCTGAAAGAAGAAAAAGATGTTTCAATTATGTGAATGACCAACAAGTAGAATTAATGATCAATCAAATACATGAACAGCACTTTTTCAAAAATGGCTACCGTATTGAAGTATATTTGGCTAAACATGAATGCAGTTATGCATTTATTGAATGCCTGTTGCAAACATTACAGGAAAATCCGGAAAAACCATTTCACATGGAGGAAGTATTAGCATAAATGAAAAACGTCACCGCAGAATAGAAAATCTGCGGTGACGTTTTTTCTGGAAACAGAACCTCCTGAATTCGGCTTGGATTTCAGGAGGTTCTGTTTCTATTATTGGCTATAAACCTACACGTTCAAAAATAGTATCTACATTTTTAAGATGATAATTATAGTCAAAGGCATCATCTAGTTCTTCCTTGCTTAAGACTGAAGTAATTTTTTCGTCCTCATCTAAAAGTGGACGGAAGTCTGTTTGATGATCCCAGGCATAAGCTGTTTTAGGCTGCACTAAATCGTATGCTTCTTCTCTCGTCATTCCATGATCAATCAGCTTCAACAGAACACGCTGACTATATATCAAACCAAAAGTCGCATTCATATTCCTCTTCATATTCTCTGGAAATACAGTTAAGTTCTTAACAATATTGCCAAAGCGATTCAACATATAATCCAGCAAAGTCGTTGCATCCGGCATAATAATCCGTTCTGCTGAAGAATGTGAAATATCTCTTTCGTGCCAAAGCGTAACATTTTCATATGCTGTTACCATATGTCCGCGAATCACACGAGCCAACCCGCTCATATTTTCCGAACCGATCGGATTACGCTTATGCGGCATTGCAGAAGAACCTTTCTGACCCTTTGCAAAAAATTCTTCTACTTCCCTTGTTTCCGACTTTTGAAGACCGCGAATTTCTGTCGCAAATTTCTCAATACTGGTGGCAATCAGAGCAATAGAAGAAAAGTATTCAGCATGCAAATCCCGCGGAAGTATTTGTGTAGAGATTTCCTGTGGTCGAATCCCCAATTTTCCGCAAACATATTCTTCTACAAAGGGAGGGATATTCGCAAACGTGCCGACAGCACCACTGATTTTGCCTGCTTCCACTCCTTTTGCGGCGTGCTCGAAACGTTCGATATTCCTCTTCATTTCAGAATACCACAATGCCAGTTTTAAGCCAAAGGTAGTCGGTTCTGCATGAACGCCATGTGTACGTCCCATCATAACAGTGTACTTGTGCTCTTTTGCTTTGTCAGCAATAATTTGAGCAAAATTTTTAAGATCTTCTCTTAAAATATCATTCGCCTGTTTCAGCAAATATCCATAGGCTGTATCTACAACATCTGTACTGGTTAAACCATAATGGACCCATTTCCGTTCTTCTCCCAGCGTTTCAGAAACTGCTCTGGTGAACGCAACCACATCATGTCTGGTAGATTCTTCTATTTCAAGAATTCTTTTTACCTCAAAGGAGGCATTTTCCCGAATCTTTTTCACATCGTCCTTTGGAATCTCTCCAAGCTCTGCCCATGCTTCATCAGCTAATATTTCCACTTCAAGCCAAGCCTGATAACGATTTTCATCTGTCCAAATTTTCTTCATTTGCGGTCTTGAATAACGATCGATCATTGTATTATCCTTTCTTAATCCCAAATACTGGTTTGATAAATATCTTCTAATGTATCAAATAAATTTTCTGTCAGAATCGTGATATGTCCCATTTTTCTTCCAGGTTTTGCCTTTGCCTTTCCGTAATAATGAAAATGCCAGTTAGGCTTTTCTGAAATAAATTCCATGGTTTCATAAATTTCATCACCCATAATATTCACCATTACTGCATCAGACAGCAATTTGATCTCAGGAATTGACCAGCCGCAGATCCCTCGAATATGTGCATCAAACTGGCTAAAAGAACAAGCTTCGAGCGTATAATGTCCAGAATTATGAGGTCTTGGTGCCAGCTCATTTACATAGATTCCACCATTATTCGTTAAGAACATTTCCACTGCCAGTGTTCCCGCCAAATTTATTTCTTCAGCGATTAATCGGGCAATTCGTTGTGCTTCTTCTTTCACGTCTTCATCCACCCTTGCCGGTGCAATCGTTTCATGAAGAATATTATTTCTATGGATATTTTCTACTACAGGAAATGTTTGAATATCTCCGGTGCCATTTCCGGCAACTAAAACAGATATCTCCTTTTCAAACGGAATCCAGGCCTCCAAAACACAGGTTCCTTCTTTTAACAAATTCATTGACGGTGCCAGATCTGAAGGACTGTACAACACATACTGCCCTTTTCCATCATAACCGCCTCGAGTATTTTTCAGCACACACGGATACCCAATGCCGTCAATGGCATCTTGAATATCAGTTGGGCTGACAATTGTTGCGTAAGGAGCAATCACAATATTATTGGATTCCAGAAAGCTTTTTTCCAACAGCCTGTCCTGAGTAATTGCCAGCAGATCTGTTCCCTGAGGAATCTCTACTTTATCCTGAATATGAACCAGACTGTCCACATCTACATTCTCAAATTCATAGGTTATTACTTCTGAATGATTGGCCATTTCTTCCAATGCTTCTAAATCATCATACTCCGCCAATAAGTGCCAATCCGCCACTTGTGCTGCCGGGCAATCAGCCGTAGGGTCCAATACGGCAATACGAAACCCCATTTCCTTCGCACTTAAGGCCATCATTTTGCCTAATTGTCCTCCACCGACTATTCCAATCATAGCCCCCGGTAATACAGGCTTATTCAAGATCATCACTACTTTCCATCACGATTTGTTCAAGAGATTTACGTCGCTCTTCTAATTTTTTCGCTATCTCTAAATCATACATGGAAAGCATCTGAACTGCAAGTAGTCCAGCATTGGATGCACCCGCTTTTCCTATTGCTGTTGTAGCAACAGGGACTCCCCCAGGCATTTGAACGATTGACAGTAACGAATCCAAGCCGTTCAGTGCTTTGGATTGCACAGGAACACCAATAACCGGAAGTGTGGTTTTTGCTGCAACCATTCCCGGCAGGTGGGCAGCACCGCCGGCCCCCGCGATAATGATTTTAATTCCACGTTCTCTGGCTGATTCAGCAAAACGGAACATATAGTCAGGCGTTCGATGAGCAGAAACAACTTTTTTTTCATAAGGAATCTGAAATTCTTCTAAAATATCACAGGTCAGCTTCATTGTTTCCCAGTCAGAAATACTCCCCATAATCACAGATACTACAGTTGGCATATTAAATTCCTTTCTATGGCTTTTTCTCCTCTTCATTTTAGCAACAGGACGAAATCATGTCAAAGAAATATCGAATATTATCATCCTTTTTTCATCAAATGTTCGCCTTTACAACTTCATATTATTCAGACTTCATTCTGTATCTATCACTGCTAAACGAATTTGCTGTTTATCCAACGCCATTTTTATGCGTCCTCCTCAAGAAATTCTACACGCTGATTTTCCAGAGAAGCAATCCGTGCCAGAGAAACAATATTTAAGCCCATTTCTTCTAACAGCGCACGCCCGCTTTGGAAAGATTTTTCAATAATAATACCAATACCTGATACCTCGGCTCCTGCCTGCTGACACAATTCGACCAGTCCCTTTGCCGCCTGACCGTTGGCAAGGAAATCATCAATGATCAGAACCTTATCTTCCCCAGTTAAAAATTTTTTTGAAATGGAAATCTGGCTGGTTACCTGCTTTGTAAAGGAATAGACAGAGGACGTCAACAGCTCTTCGGACATCGTCAGGCTCTTCGCTTTTCTGGCAAAAATCATTGGAACCTTTAATGCCTGAGCTGCATAGACAGCAGGAACAATCCCCGAAGCTTCGATTGTCACTACTTTGGTTATTCCTTTATCTGCAAAAACTTCAGCAAACCTTTTCCCCACTCGTTCCATCAACTCGGCATCCACCTGATGGGTAATAAAACTGTCTACTTTCAAAACGCCATTACTTAGAACATGCCCGTCTTTTTTTATTCTTTCCACTAATTCTTTCATTTCTATCGTCCCTCCTAAACTAAAAAAAGTTTGCAAAGCAAAAAAGGGGGCGTTATTGAACTCACTTCTTCGCTTATAGTCCGGAATTTATGGTACTGGGCAGAAACGGCCCCCTGTTATGACCCTATACATACTAAGAAATATAATAGATTCAATTATCCACAATTTTATTTAAAATACAAGACAACCATACTTAGAATTTTCTTATAAAAGAGAATAAAAAAATAGTTTTTATTTAGGGCCTGTCTAAAAACCCCTGAAGCAAGCCCTTTCAAAAGCAGATATAGGCGAATTCCGTTTAAAGAAAGAATGGTCCCATATTCTTCGTCTTATCGTTCGCATACAGCATGTCTCATAGGCCCTTTGGACATGCGACGAGCATTCAAAAATTTTCAGACCGATCTTAAAAAGAAAAAATCAAGACAGGAGTCTTTTACTCCCATCCTGATTCAATCATTTTACAGCATATCTTTTTTTTCCTGTTCACGGTACTTCAGCATCTTCTTACTGAACAATTCACCGTTTGACGGCGGCGTATAAGTGATAGCATTCGCCCCAGCCTTAATCGTTTCTCCGATCACTTCTTCTGTAGGTCCTCCAGTGGCAATAATCCCCAGCTCTGGATACTTTTCACGAAAATATTTTACAGTGGCTGGCGTCTCTTTACCGGCACTGATATTTATTAGAGAAACGCCCGCCTTCAGTTTATCATCCAGAGGGGTGTATTTTGACGTCACAGTACTAATCACAGGAATATCAACCACATCACATACACTTTGGATTGTCTCAATCGGCGTTGGTCCATTAAGCACCACACCAAGTGAGCCCTGCGCCTCTGCAAACATACTCATGTATACAGAGCGTGTCCCCTGTGTCAGCCCGCCGCCTACTCCTGAAAAAACAGGAATATCAGCAGCTTCAATGATACTTTTGGTAATTGCAGGATGTGGTGTAAATGGATAGACTGCGATAACAGCATCAGCATTTGTATTTCTGATAATTGATATATCTGTTGTAAAAATAATCGAACGAATCTTTTTCCCGAAAATTAGAATACCGCTCGCCTCATTGATTACTTCTGGAACTTTAATAATGTCCTGTTTCAAAAGTGTCATGACCTCTGGTACCCACTTTTTTTCCATCTCAGCACTTCCTTTCACTGCTTCAGCTACTGATCGTATTGGTAAAGCTCATAACTCTCAATTACATGGATTACTTTATCTGCATAATCCGGATCTGTCGCATAACCGGCTGACTGCAATGCCTGTGCAGCCTCTTTATAATTGTTTGCTAAAAGAACATTTTCATAGAGTCTTGGATTCCAGGTGACACCATTTACAAACAAACGTGTGTGATCGTCCATTGACTCCTCCCATGTATCATAAACCCTGAAGTCCCCCTGGATTGTCACCCACAACTCATTTATGTACTCTTTGGTTTCAAGATTGACCTTCTCTTCATCACCATACGCCTTGATGCCGAAAAGATTGTTGTATTCAGCTGCGAGTGTGCTCTGCCCCCAGTTCGATTCAAGGATTCCCTGCCCAATAATAATACTTGGCAGTACACCATAGGATGCCTGCAGCTCTTGAGCATGGGGCCTGATTCGATCAATAAATTCTTCCTTTGATACAGATGCGTTGTCCTGTGTATTGATAGTCTTTTCAATGTCATCTCCAAAATACATACGAAAAGAAAAAACAAATATTCCTGTAACAATCAACAACCCCAACAAAATAACAGGAAATTGTCTTTTTTTACCCCTTTTAACTTTCATAAAATCCCTACTTTTTTATTTACTGTTTTCCTGTACACAGATTACTCTGTCTTGGCAAATAGCTCTCATTACTTTACAAGTCAGTAATTATAACAGTTTTTCTCTGCAGAATCAATCCAGTCTAATCCATTACGTAGGTTTCCATTAAATTTTCATCCATCCAATCCAGCAATTCAACTTTTGATCCCTCAAGCTGCGGCTGTAGTTTAGACGGCAATCGGAATGTGATAATATCATCAAATCCCCATTCTCCATAAGCAATTGACACTTTTAAATTGATGAAGCCTTCATCATCCTGGATGGAATTGTTAAACGGAAGCAGCTCCGCCCGCCCAACATCACTTTTCATCCATTTTCTGGCTATCATTGTTTTCAACCGTTTATATTCGGAGACAGCAATATTCCGCTTTTCAGGAAATAAGACCGTTTGCCGCATAATTTTTTGAGTGAGCATCCACTCATAATCAGTAAAAAGACTCTTTACTTTTTGCATATCCTCATTGTTCAGATTTCCTCTGCCGTTCTTCCAGTTCTCCCACTGATCCTTATCTATATTTAGATGTTCCAAATAAAAATGTTCTTCTGAAAAGAACTGTTCAATAATTGCACTGACAATAATATCTACATATACTTGATGCATCTTCATCCCTCCTTCTCTCATTTTACTTAAAATGGCTAAAAAAAGCACTTATTAATTATTAAAAAGAAAGCTTTTTTCTTTTTTAACGTTAAATCTTTTCGTAGACATTCTTTTATTTAGTATAATAAAAGAAATCAAATAATTTAGGAGGAAACTATCTTGACAAACTATAACTGGGGGATCATTGGTCTTGGCGAGATTGCCCATCAGTTCGCTGCGGGCTTCCAACAGGAACAAAGTGTCTTAAAAGCAGTTGCTTCACGTTCTGCTGACAAAGCCAAACACTTCGCAGAAGCGTATCAAATACCTGCTTATTATGGCTCCTATGAGGAACTGCTGGCAGATGAAACCATTGATGTTATTTATATATCGGTTCCAAACAAACAGCACATTGCACATATTCTATCTGCTCTCAAGGCAGAAAAGCATGTACTATGTGAAAAGGCAATTACGATGAACAGCGAAGAATTGCTGGAAGCAGTAAAGCTTGCTGAAAAAAAACATTTGATTCTCGCAGAAGCAATGACGATTTTCAACATGCCTCTTTACACTGAATTAAAGCGGCTGATTGATACAGGAAAATTCGGAAAACTAAAAATGATTCAGGCTCCTTTTGGAAGTTACAAAGAGCCAGATCCTAAGAACCGCTTCTTTAATCCAGACTTGGCTGGAGGCGCTCTGCTGGACATCGGAACCTACGCTGTTTCTTTTGCACGCTGGTTCATGACAGAGCAGCCTTTTGTGGCAGCCTCTGTCATGCAGCCGTTTTCTACCGGAGTTGACGAACAATCTGTGACCATTCTGCAAAATAAGAAACAGGAAATGGCTGCAGTAACGTTAAGTTTTCAATCAAAAGCTCCTAAAGTGGGGATTGTTTCATTTGAAAATGCCTATATCACTATTGAAGACTATCCAAGAGCTGATCTTGCAAAAATACATTTTAATGACGGAACAGTAGAAACGATTGTGTCAGGAGATACCAGTCAGGCACTTAATTATGAAATAAGCAACATGATTGCTGCTATTAGCGGGGATCAACCAAACCGCTCATTATTCATGACAATCGATACCATTGATTTATTGGATCAGATACAGCAAAAATGGGCACAACAATAATTAGAATCTGTTTGGAAACTCTATCGGCGAATATTTTCGAAAAAATGGATAGGAGCTAATTCTGCTTAAAGAAGGAATGTTACTATATCCTCACATTCGTTATATTGTCTACACGTATAGCTATCCCTTTGTACTGGGAATAAATTCCAATAAATTGCTTTCAATCAGAGCATTGCATACTATCCTGCTAATGCTCCTAGATGAGCGAGCCTCTATTCAAGGAATATTTATCGAGGCTGTGCATATAGCATGTCTCGTATGTCCCTAAGACATGCGACGAGCATTCGAAGAAGCGTAGGAACAACTTTTAATTTCAATTCTCAATAGGTTTCAGACACACCCTAATCATAAAAAGACACGGGAGAAGAATGCTGGAGCGCTCCAGCATTCTTCTCCCGTGTCTTTTTGAGTCTTACTTTAGATAAATATCTCAATCTAACAACGGATTCAAATCAGTTACAAGTTATTATTACAGAAGTTTTTTTCTCTCAGCCCTCAGGTGTACCATGTCCTCCTGAGGCTTTCTGAGAATTGTCTTCTTGATTCGACTGTCATTTGATTTTGCTAAACCGCCAGTTGCTTCCTGTTCCTGATCTAAAAATGCACCAAGACTGTCTGCGGCCTGTCTTGCTTTTTCCAGCAAAAAATCTTTTTCATTTATTTCCATTGTATTCTCCCCTTGAATCTCCATAAAGCCCTTTTTTTCTGGTAATTGATGTTTCAAAAAATACTTTCAACTAACAAAACTATTCTAACATTTCCATCTTTATAAATAAAGGTTGTCATAAAAGAGGCTGACCGCTTACTCTTTTTAATAAAAAAAAGGCAGAATCATCCATACTACTCCGCCTTATGTCTGTGTATTTTCTTTTCAAACTTTTCTCATCGTTTAGCTTTTCCGAAAAGCTCAGCCTTCTTCCCGGTTATTACCATTGATTTTATTTAAGTTATCCTTTGCAAATTCTTCCTTCACTTCAATAAATGAATAAAACAGCTGCAAAAACTGGAAAAGCTCCGCTCTATTCTCAAATTCTTTCCTGGACACCGGAAGAGGTTTTTCTCTGTAAATTTCGTAAACTGCACGTATTCTGTCCAATATTTCCCTACCATCATTTGCTTCTGAAAATGTTTGAGAGGTATAGGCTAGAAGCTCCTGAATATTTTTAACCTGCTCCGGTTCGACAATCACACGTTCCAACAGTCTTAACATATCCTTTAAAATGGTACTTTGAATTCTTCTCATAGTAAAGTAGTCCAGATAGTAACTGTCTTTGGACAGCAGCTGATTTTCCGCATGATTTTTTGCCCAGTCCTGTCCTTCATTTATCAGGCTTTTCAAATCATCACAGCGAGCAAACAAACTTCGCTCCTTCTGATTTTCATTTAAGTACATTGCCATATCATGTAATATTTTTCTAAAAACTGCTTCTATTACTTCCTGATCCTCCTTTAAGCGTTTTTCCACATCCGGCATGTAAAGGTTCATCAGCAATGCCATTCCCACTCCAATAATCATCAATAGAAATTCATTGGCTATCAATTCCCAAGTTATGTATCCAGCAATCAGATAATGTGTGACGAGTACTGAACTGACTACAATCCCGTCAGACAAATTCAAAGAAACTGCCGCCGGAATGAACAATAACAGATAGATGCCAAATGCCCAAGGCGTGAATCCCAAAATATAGAAACATAAAAAAGCAATACCTGTAGCAAGTGCCAAAGAAAGCAGCCGATAAATTCCTGTTAAAAACGAGGATCTCTTTGTTGCTGTCACACTTAAAACGGAGATGATTCCAGCTGAAGCAGGATTCAGCAAACCCAATCCGGAGGCTAAAACAATTGAAACAGCTGCGCTGAAAGCTGTTTTAACGGTTCGTAATCCTATTTTCATTTATACATCTCCTCGTAAAAATTTATTGATTCTAAAATTCATCACTAGTAATTTTACCTCTATTTCGGTTATCATGGAATAATAAATATTTTTTTAGGAGAGAAAATTATGGTAATCGGTCCATTCCGTTTGGGCATGCGGACAATGAAAAGTGCTCTGGCAGTTATGATATGTATTTTATTATTCAAGATTTTTGATCGGGGAGGTCCCATGATTGCAGCACTTTCAGCCGTTTTTTCCCTGCGTCAGGATCTAACTTCCAGCCTAGCTTTTGGCAAATCACGGGTAATCGGAAATTCGATTGGCGGTATGCTTGCTCTATTATACTTCTTTGTCTTGAAATATTTCTCCAATGATTTTATGGTTGAACTCTTTTTCCTGCCTTTTCTGGTTATCATTGTTATTGTTTTATCAGACGGCATCGGCAACAACCCCGGAATTATCTCTGCAATCGCGACATTGCTGATGATTGCATTAAGTGTGCCGCAGGGTGAATCTGTCTATTATGCATTTGAACGGGTTCTTGACACATTTATTGGAACATTTGTGGCAATCTCGATAAATTTTCTTATACGTTCCAAGCCAATTGAAAAACAACGCCAAATCGACGAAGATTTGTTGGAACTGGAAAAAAAAGAGAAAGAACTGGAGAAGCTGCGAAAGAAAATAAACAAAAGAATTGACGAGAAGAAAGAGACTGAATAGGTATTCTATTTTCTATATAGATGCATTTTTTCTATCAAATACATCTGTTTAAAATATTTATTATTTACTCTTTTCATTTGAAATTTCCAATTCAAACTATTGGAAATAGTGTGGAATATGATAACAACAAAAAAAACAACCTCCCACATAACAACAATCTTTACTATTGATTTACGGATAAAGATGAGTATTCACACTGATTTCATCTGATGATAAAAAAAGGAAAATTGCAATACTGATTATATCCTGACACATCTATGATACTTCAAAAAAACTCTTCTGCAAACCAAAATGACGTCTGAAATTACACTCTTTACTCCAAAAGTTATTAAAAAACTTTAAATTTATATAGCGATTTTCAAAAATTGAATTAGTTCTCAAAAATGCTAATATGTATCCTTTTATGTGTCAGGAAGCAACAGCTGTGTCCTAAGATTTTTTCTGGTTCTGAATATTTTTACAACAGCTGGAATTAGATTTTATGTACTATTATATAGTTTATTTTCTATTTCAATCATTTTTCTCGAAATGAAAAAACAACCTTCTTCATCTTTTTCATTTATTTTTAAACTAATATAACTTTTATATAAATAAATTTTATCTCTGAAAATTTATTCTTCTTATGAAAAATAAGAGCTGATACTTTTGATTCTACCATTTTTTGCATCTAATTATTCTTCTTCACCGACATTCTCTCTAGCGTATCGATCAACCTAAGACTAAGTTAGGCTTCTAATCCAAAAAATGCGGAGCCAACACAGGAGCAGCTCAGCAAAGAACATTGACTTCATCCCTAACTGGATTCAAATTAGCTGTAAAAATTCTAGAAACAGCTAATGCTCTGACCTTAACTCTGTTTTTAATTACGACACATACTTAAATCTTTAGTACAGCAGTTCAACTTTTTTACATTTAGTTATCCAAACTGCAAAAAAACTGGACAGGTACTTTTCAGTATAATGAGGTTGGGACAAATGTTTAACTCCGAGAAATAAGAAGGAATTCACGAAAATTGCTCCATAAATTTTAGAGAATTTCAGCTTATTTCCCAAGGAGTTGCTTCTGCTCCCACCGTTTATCTGGATTTTAAGAGACTGGAATATAACTTTTTGAGTTATGTCCCAGTCTCATTAATTGATCGATTAATCTTCTTATTATCCTATTCTTTTGAATCGGCTGAGTCACCGTTTTCGTAGTAATTTACACTACTGCTGGTTCCTCTTTTTGTAAAGTTTTCGATGAGTTCCTTTACATCCAAACCAGTTGTTTCTTTCAGGGTTTCCTGAGTTCCTGCAAGCAGGTTGGTTGCGTAGTTGGTAATACGGTTTGCTCCGGAATTTTCTCCGCCGGAACCAGTATCTACAACAGAAATTCTATCAATATTACCCAAAGGCTGTGCTGCTTCTTTCATTAATTCAGGCAGCATTTCCAGAACCATGCTTAGTACTGCAGCTTCACCATATTGTTTGAAAGCATCGGCGATTTTTTGTTTTGCTTCTGCTTCGGCCTTTCCTCGAGCCAGAATAGCTTCCGCCTGAGCCTGACCGGCTAAGCGTGTTTGGTTTGCTTCCGCTTCAGCCAAGCTTTCCACTCTAAAGCGTTCTGCTTCCGCTTCTGCGACTTCACGCGCTTTTTGTGCAAGTGCTTCTTGCTCTTTCGCGTAACGGTCAGCATCAGCTTTTTTCTTCACTTCAGAATCATATTGTTTCTCACGACGCGTAATTTCTTTTTCTTCCAACTCAATTTGCTTTTGGCGTTCAATGACTTTGATTTCCATTTCCTGAGCAATAACTTCCTGCTGTGCTCGGGCACTTTCCAGATTATAGGCCTGATCGGCTTTCGCTTTGGCAATATCCTGTTCTTCTTTATAGATTGCAAGCTTCAATTCTTTTTCCTTCGATGCTTCAGCAATTTCTGTTTGTCTTTGCAGTTCTGCCTGTTGTGAATCTTTTTCAGCTTCTGCTTTTTTAATTCTTGTCTCCTTCAGTGCTTCTGCTTCGGCAATATTCGCATCTCGTTTTACCTGAGCAATTCTAGGCTTACCCAATGAATCCAAGTAACCATTTTTATCGCGTACCTCTTTAATCGTGAACGAGACAATAATCAGCCCCATTTTTGCCAAGTCAACACTGGCTACTTCCTGAACACTCTGGCTGAATTTATCTCTGTTTTGATAAATTTCTTCCACTGTCATCGAACCCAGAATAGAACGCAAATGACCTTCCAGTACTTCTCTCGCTTCATTTTCCAGTTCTTCCCGAGTTTTTCCTAAAAATTGCTCTGCAGCTGTAGCTATTTCTTCTACAGATGAACCGATTTTGATAATCGATGTTCCATCACACATTACCGGAACCCCTTGCTCAGTATAAACTTCAGGAGTAGAAACATCCAGTTTACTTGATAACAGACTGATCCGGTTTGAACGTTGGAAAACTGGAAGAACAAAGGCTCCTCCACCACGCACAATTTTAATTTTGTTTCCACGATCGTCTTTATGCACATTTTTTGAGCCTAGATAGCTTCCGCTGATGATTAACGCTTCATCCGGTTTTGCTGTCTGGTACTTGGAAACAAAAATAATCAACATCATTAATAAAACAAATACAGCCAATGCAATTGGGGCAAAAATAAATAAATCCATACTATCAAACTCCTTTTTCTTTTTGGCATTAAGGCAGCCCACGCCTTGAAGATGGACTGTCTTCTTAAGAGACATACATTCCCAATCCTAAAACAACTTTGCAGCTTATAACTATTTCTTCAAGAGATTACAGCTGCTTCATTACTTCCCTTTTAATTTCTCATATCCCCTTATAACTTAAGTGTATTTTCATAGGGTACAACATAACAAACTCGATCACGCACCTCAATAATCAATACTTCCTGACCTCTTTCCACTTCCTTTTCCTGAGGAGTATAGAAAGCTGCAGGTCTGCTGAGCGATCCAGTCACACTTTTGAATTGGATTTCTCCCATGCCGTTAACCGGAATCGGAGTAATCACTGTTGCGGTACTTCCTTCCATGTCTCTTTCTGAGATAGATATCGTAGATTCTGCATTTCTCATAGGGCTGAACAAATAGAAATTCAATACGAAGACAATGATGGTTGAAATGGCTCCGCCAGCCAGTAAAATGAGCCAATGATTCCAGTCCGTTATGTATTCTCCCAGATAGCCAAAGAGTGACGTAAAGGCAATCCATGGTATAAGCAGCATTGGATCAATGGGACCGTCAAAATCAAAAATATCACCTATCAGCAAAAGAAGTACTGCAATCCCTGCACAGATAATCAGGATATACAAGTAGATCGTCTGAATCGGTATTCCCTGTATCACCTTCTCACTTCCTTTCTTGTTTGACGCTATTTATAGTTTACCAATATTTACACATAAATAACAGGGAATATCGGAAAAACAATAATCAGAAGCAAAATAATAGTTTATTTTATTAGAAAAAGGTATATAGCTTGACTAACCTTCAAATCTCATTTTATAACACAGATTTTCTTACTATCTTTCTAGATTCAAAAAACAGAATCAGCTTTCGAACCTGGAAAAGTACAACGAAGCTTTGGTGCCGAAAGAGAAAAACATAACTTAATTTATTGTATTAATTTTATTTGGAAATTTGCAGCTTGACTTCGTATTGAATTAGTCAAGTAACTGTAACTACGACCGCTTCCGTATTCGTTGCCTTCCAATTTAAAAAAAAGCTCGCAGAAGTTAATTTATAACTCAAGGGTTCTTTTAAAATCTTCTTGGATTCAATAATAACAATGGATAAGCTTAGATTTTAAAATTCGAAAGTTGAGTAATACAGTTAAAATATTGATTTTTTTAACAGCCTCTCGATAAAGAGGAAGACACTATACTGTCCAATAAAACAATATCTTTCTAAATAAACGCTTTAGTCTTATCTTTTAGAAATCTATTCATTTAATTTCAGCGCATCAATCATATCGACCTTTTCCAACTTTCTATGCATTAGAATCATTACAAAAAAAGTAAAGAATAAGGTAATTAATGCAGAATACACATAGCTAATCCAATGTATGGTTGGAGAAAACATCAGCATATCCACTTCCACTGTCTCCAACACATATCTATGAACAATCTTGCCCAGAGCTGTACCAAATAAAATCCCAATGATCGTTAGAATAATATTCTCACGGTAAACATACATCGTCACTTCATTGTCGTAGAAGCCGAGTACTTTGATTGTTGACAATTCCCTAATTCGCTCAGATACATTGATATTCGTCAGATTGTATAAAACGATAAATGCCAGCAAGCCTGATACCACAATCAGAACCCAGACAACTACGTTAAGACTGCTGATCGTGTCACTCAAACTATCACTGGAGCTGGAAAGAAATGAGATATTGAGAATACCCGGATTTTCCATCAGTATTTCAGCTGTATCTGTTTCAACCTTCGTTGTCGGTTTCTTATCAAACAGAAGAAAATCTGTTCTGTAAACCGGGGCTTCCCCAATAACTTTCTTATAATAATCCGGTGTCATATAAACAAAGTGTCCTGTATAATTCTCTGCAATTCCTTTAATTTTAAAAGTATATTCCTGATTATCAGAATCTTTTAAAACAAGTTCATCATTTACTTTATACCCGAATAACTTAGACAACTTCTCATTAATAATTACACCATCGTCTGCCAATTTGTATTCTTCACTAGTCCGGCGATTGATAAACGTAATAAATGAAGAGATTTCATCCGGCTTTTCCGGGACATAAACTGAAACATTCTGCGCCGCTTTTGCTTCATCTGTCGTTTCAAATATTTCCGCATGGAGAGACATAACGCTTTTCAGCCCATCTATCCGATCCAGCTCAGCCTGATATTCCTTATATTCATCATCCGTTTCATTATCAGAAGCCGTAACCACTGCCTGATAATGCCAGATTTTATTAAACTGGATCACTACAATCTCTGAAATGGAATCTCTCAGTCCAAATCCAGTGATAATCAGCGACATACAGCCGGCAATCCCTAAAACCGTCATCAGCATTCTCTGCTTATAGCGAAATAAATTTCTAGCCGTGACTTTTCCAATGAAACTCATCCGTTTCCAGACCGGTGTCAGACGTTCCAATAATATTCTTTTTCCGGCTTTCGGCGATTTAGGGCGAAGCAAAACAGCTGGTGTACTAAATAAATCAATCCGAAGCACAACCAGTGAAGCCCCCACTGTACATAAAACAGCAACCACTACAGCAATCAGACTATAGTCAAGGTACCATGGTGTAATAAAGTTCGGAATATTGTATAACTGACCATAGGCATTAAAAATAATTACCGGGAACAGATAGTAACCGACGGCTAAACCAAGAACTGTGCCGCAAAGACTTGCAGTAATACCATAGAGAAGAAATTTAAACGCAATCTCTGAATTTTTATAACCGATTGCTTTCAAGCTTCCAATTTCTGTTCGCTTCTCTTCCACCATTCTTGTCATAGTTGTCAGGCTTACAAGAGCTGCAATCAAAAAGAAAAAGATCGGGAAAACAACGGCCAGCGAAGAAATTCGATTAGCATTTTCTTTATATTCTTTGTACCCGGGATTGTCGTCTCTGGTGAAATAATAATAGGTCGGTTCTTTTAAATCCGCCAGTTCCTGCTTCTTTTCATTCAGTTCCTTTTTGGCAGCTGCCAGTTCAGGTTCTTTTTTCTGTTTTTCAAATTCTGCCTGTCCTTCATTATAGGCAGCTTCGCCTTCAGTAAGCTGTTGTCTGGAAGCATTCAACTGTGCCTGTCCTTCTTCACGAGATTGCTCCAGCTGTGCCCAACCTGCAGCCAGCTGTTCCTTGCTGGCAGCCAATTGAGCTGTCCCCTGCTGTAATTGACTTTCGGCAGAAATAATCTGCTGTTGACCAGCATTATACTCAGCAATCTGTTGTTGAATTTGGGCAGCTTGAGCATCGATTGTTTGAATTCCTTCATTTAGCTGATTCTGCTGGTTTTGAATTTCAAGCAATACTGGATTAACTGTATTTACATAAACAGCAATATTTTCTTTTACAGGCTGATTGATCAATTGTTGAACTGCTGCCATAATCTCTGCTGGTGCCTGGTTCTGCTGTAAAATCCCAATCCATTCAGCTGACTGCTGTGCAACTGCGCTCGCAAAATAGTCGTCTTCAATCATCTGCAAAGCAGTAATAGAGGCCGTCAGACCCTGGTAGTCTTCAAATTTCTGCTGCAGAAGGTTCCAGTTTGATACCAGTTCAGCCCGACTTGACTGAAGCTGATTTAAAGCATTCTGCCCCTCTATTACTTGCCCGGCTGCGGCCTCCAGCTCTGCCTTCTTTTGTTCCAACAGAGCTCTTTGACTAACCAGCTCTGCTTCAGAAGCATCGATCATTGCCTGATTTTCTGCCAGTTCATTTTCACCTGCTGATATCTGCGAAGCAAAAGCTGCCTCAGCTTCTTCCAAAGCAGACCGTCCTTCATCCAAGTCGGTCTTGCTTTCCTTCAATTTTTGTTCTGCTTCTTTTAAAGCATTTTCACCATCAAGAATCTGCTTCTCTGCAGCTGCCAGCTCCTCTGCAGCTTCTGAACGAATTTCTTCCACCCTTTCTTCTGGGCGTGCGGCAGTTTGCTTTTCCAGTTCAGCAATTCCGTTGTCTCTCGCTGCTTCATACGAAGAACTGTATGTTCCTTTACCCTCTAAACCTTTAAAAGAAAACAGAATTTCAGTATATGCCGAAAGATCCAGATCATTTTCTGATACGACTGCAAAGTAATCCAATGTACCTTTGCCAACCGTAGTATTTCCTCTTGATATATCCTCGATATATTCAGGTGACTGAACAAAGCCAACAATTTTAAACTCATGGACCTTCAATTGATTGTCTGGATCATCTGAGTCCGAAAGCTCTATTGTATCATTTAATTTGTAACTATTCGTTAAAGCAGCCAAACTGTCTAATGCAATTTCTCCGCTTTTTTCAGGCATTCTGCCATCAGTAACTACATAATCCACCAACTGATCCTTTGCAGACAAATCTTTCCCAATAAATTTTATCGCAACATTCTCACTTGAAATCATCACATCTGCTGTATATCGAAGTAAAACCTCAGAAACATCCTCAGATTTTTTTACTGCTTCAAGATCTTTTTCTGTTAGTCCCAACGTAGAAACGATTCGGCCATCTGCAAGTTTTTGTTTGGAAAAATAGCGGTCAGCCGTATCAATCATGTCAGGACCTGTCGCCTTCAAGCCGACAAAGAGCATTACTCCTAAAAAGATAATCCCCGTAATTGACAGGAAACGTGTCTTTGTTTGTCTGATTTCACGTAAACTTGTTTTTAACAGTGCCGTTTTTTTCATTCCATAAAACCTACCATTCTATATCGGCAACCGGAACAGGATGCTCATTTGTAGTCATACTCCGCACTTTTGCATCATTGATTCGAATAACCCGATCAGCCATCGGAGCCAAAGCCGAGTTATGCGTGATAATAATTACTGTTGTACCAGTGTTTCTGGCTGTATCCTGAAGAATGCTCAAAATTTGTTTCCCGGTTTCGTAGTCCAATGCCCCAGTTGGTTCATCACAAAGCAAAAGCTTTGGTTTTTTTGCAATCGCTCTGGCAATTGTTACACGCTGCTGCTCTCCTCCAGAAAGCTGTGCCGGAAAATTATCCAAACGGTCACCCAAACCAACAGATTTTAATACTTCGACAGGCTCCAATGCATCTGAAACAATTTGTGAAGCTAGCTCCACATTTTCTTTTGCTGTTAAATTGGGAACCAGATTATAGAATTGAAAAACAAAACCGACATCATTTCTGCGATAGGTGGTCAGTTCCTTGCTGTTGAATTTGGCGATATCTGTCGTATCTATAATAATTTGTCCTTCATCACAAGAATCCATACCGCCTAAAACATTTAAAACTGTTGATTTCCCGGCTCCACTGGGACCCAAAATAACTGCTACTTCACCCTTTTCTACAGAAAAGGTAATCCCGTCATTGGCCGTGATCACTGTATTTCCCATGTGATATCTTTTGTATTCATTTATTACATCAATATAACTCATCTGCATCTATCCTCTCATTAAAAATTTTATCACAGTTAGCAGTTAATTGCCCCGATATTCTTCCATTAGAAAATCTTTAAATGCCTTTTCCTTTGTCCGTTTTTTTCGTATAATATTTGAATGAGTGTAAAATGAAGGAGTAAACGTATGGCAAAGAAAAATGATTCTCTTAAACATCACCCCATGCTGCTATTGGCAGGCGTGCTGATTATTTTAGTATTAAGTGTTTTAGGTATACAGGTACCCGATCAGATTCAGGAGCTTTTTGGAATGGAGCCTGCACCTGTAGAACAAAGCATTCCTAGCCCTCCTTCAAATGGGGAGTCAACAAACCCGGGACCGGAAGAGCTGGGAACTGCAACATTCACTGACAGTGAACTAAAAGACAGTAAAAAGGGATGGATCACCTATCACGAGCTGGATTCTCTGGGCAGAGCAACAGGAGCTGAGGCCTTACTTAAACCAGAAATGGTCAATACTGGTACTTCTGCAAAGCAGGAGATTCGTCCTCCCGGCTTTATTTCCGGAAAAGAACCCTATAATCATTCTCGCGGGCATCTTATCGGCAGACAAATGGGCGGCACCGGAGATGATGCAAGAAATCTGACAACCCTTTATCAAACACCTGTAAATACTCCCTACATGACAAAATATGAGAATCAGGTGCGAAAAGCTATGGATGACGGGGAAACAATCCGTTACCGAGTTACCCCCATTTACGAAGGTTCTGACTTGTTATGTAAAGAAATTGAATTGGAAGCAAAAGGTCTATCCAGAAATACAACTGTTAATTTTCTAGTGCGTATTAAAAACGAAAAGTAGGTGAATAAAATGGATTTTCACAAGCTGAAAGAAGAACTTACTGAAAAAGTCCCTCACAGCTTCTTAGCTTTGGCCTCAGCTGAACAGGAACAGTCCGACGATGATCCTTTTTTCGTCTTTCAAATGAATATTGAAGAAATCTTTGAAACCAGCATAAATTTTCTGAGCTCTGAAGAGACACTGTCCATGGAAGAAGTGAATGACTGGAAAGAAGCTGACTTTCTCGTTGTGTGTCAAACAATTGATGGAGATTTCATCGGTGGGAACAAGGAGGAGACCTTTGTTATTCCTCAATCACTTTATAAGACCGACATTGAGATTTATCCTTATTTTTTAAGTGATTTCTTTATTGCCTATGAGGATGGAACTATCGAATCGCCTACATTACCACCTGTATGAACAATAAAAACTCTTGGGCTTGATGTAAGCCCAAGAGTTTTTTATGTTTTATTTTTCTGTGCGGTATCGTTCTACTCCATCAAGATAGGTTGCTTCCAGCTCCATTGACGGGTTTAGAACAATAAAATCTGCATCCCTACCGCTTGCGATCATTCCGCATTTATCTTCAATTTTACAGCTGACTGCCGGTACCAGACTTGCCATCATAATTGCCTGTTCAGGGGTCGCAATTTCCCAGTCCACTACATTTTTGATTGCTTCTTTTAACTTAAGAATACTCCCTGCAAGATTACCGGATTCAAGACGAGCTGTTCCATCTTTGACAACTACCGGAAATTCGCCCAGATTATAATCACCATCGGGCATACCGCCGGCCATCATACAATCTGTAATTAACGCAACATGGTCATGTCCGGCTTTTTCCATCAGTATATCCGCCGCATTGGGATGAACATGATGACCATCACAGATTAACTCTGAAAAAACATGTTTTAATGACATCAGCGCACCCACCATCCCGGGTTCGCGATGATTCAATGCTCTCATTCCGTTGTAAGCATGAACAAATACACTTGCTCCGGCTTCTACTGCTTCAGCAGCCTGCTCCAGTGTTGCATCGCTGTGTCCCAAGGAAACAACTACGCCTTCGTCAGTCACCGTTTTGACAAATTCTTTAACACCTTTACGTTCAGGGGCCAATGCAATTTTCTTGATCAAACCGCCGGAAGCTTCCTGCCAGTCATGGAAAGCAGCCAAATCAGGATCTCCAAAATAACTAGGATTTTGCGCCCCTTTATGTTCCTCAGTAAAAAATGGTCCTTCAAAGTAAATTCCCTGAATCTTAGCTCCAGGAACTTCCTGATAAACCTTTCCGATTGTTTCAGCAACAGCCTTCAATCTTTCTTTGCTGGACGTCAATGTTGTCGGCAGAAAAGAAGTCACTCCACAGGAAAGAAGTCCTTCCGACATAACTTTTATCCCTTCTGCATCATTATCCATTACATCATGATTCATAAATCCATGAATATGCGTGTCTACCAGTCCCGGGGCAATCCACTTTCCTTCTTCTTTAATAACCTGAACTTCACCCTCAGGCAGTTCTTTGTAAAAATCTCCAAATATTCCATCGGTTATTTCCAGATAACCCGGCCCTTTTACATCACTTTTCAAAAAGAACTTTTCTGCAAAGACAAATGTTTTCATAACCATCCTTCTTTCTTTAATTATCTCACTGTTTAAGTTACTCTTTCTCAGCCAATAAGTCAAGAATGGTGTAGACCATTCCTTCTATAATTTCATCGTTGCTATTTGGCCTATCTGTTCAGTTAATTTACTGTAGACTTCTGCATCCTTATCATTACCGGTCATTGTCAACAATTTGCTTTTCAGGTCAAATAATTCTTCTAAGTAGTAATAGCTGTTCTTTTTTCGTGCCCAAACAATACCCTGATCAATAAGAACCTGCGCTTCATTCGGTCTATTTTCCTGAAGAAGAAATGAGGCATAGTTAAAAAAGATCTTTGTAAGTTCCGCATTGATTCTTTCATTTGGCAATTCATGAAAATAATAAATACTTAGCTTCAAATATTTCTCAGCTGCATCATTTTTCCCCATCAAGCCATAGACACTGCCCAAACAGCTGATTAACTGAATTTCAAGATCGGAAAGATTACTCTTATTTGTCTGATAGGTATACGACAGCCCTTTTCTTAAGGAAAAAACAGCCCGTTCATAATTATTGTATAAATAAAATTCACAACTTCCCAAATAATAATAGTAGCGCTGCCAGTCCGTATCCAGATAAATACGTTCTTCCAAACCAGTTTCTTTTATGGATTGAATCAGCTTATCATATTCCTTGTGGCGGAAATAGTTGCCAAATTTTTCAAACATCTGTGTCACTATCTGAACTTCTTTCGATTGAAACTGCATGATTTGATCCATCGTCACACCGAGTCGCTGACAGATTTGCTGCATCACGACCACATTCGGAAGCTCTTCATTATTTTCAATCCGACTTAAAACGCTTTGCGAACAAATATCTTCCGACAGCATCTTTTGAGTCAGTTTTCTTTTTTTCCGTATCTCTTTGATAACACTTCCAAAAGAATTCATACTCTCACTCCTAATAAAACATTTTATAAAAAATGATTATCAAAAACATTTAATTAATTAAAAATATGCGAATTCGCATTTTGAATTTATTGTACTTTATTGCATAATAAACTGCAAGAAACTTCATTCACTTCACCAACTGTCAACATCACTTTATTTTTTAAGACTAAGGAGTGTTATTTATCGCACAAGAACAAAAAGTCAGCTTTACTTGGGAAAAAGACAATCATGTTGGCTATGTAGAAAAAGAGTATGAGAATTCATATTTAGTTGTGGTTAATGATCCCAGCTCTGATATGAAAGAAAAATATACAAATCGAATGGTCATCAGCAAAAAAGAATGTACAATGATTGACTAAAAATGACTACTAAGTAAGCTAAAATTGCAAAAAGAGAAGAAATGACGACTGCTTAAATACTTTTTAAGCGGTCTTTATTTTATACGATTTCCATTACCACATTCAATCTGTGCGAAACATTATGACTAAGCAATAAAATAAATAATTTTCAAACAGATAGTTCCTGTAACATTCAAATAAATATTCTATTGTTCTCTATGCAGTAATCACTCTGTATACTCGAACAGTTTATCTTCAATTCTTAATAAAATGAAAAAACTGGAAACCTTTAGGAGGCCCCAGTCTTTGACTGCTATTTTTGTCTATACGTACTCAAAAACTCTGTCATCTTTTCGGTTGTATATTTCAGATCCTCCATTTTAGGGAGATAAACAATTCGAAAATGATCCGGCTGATTCCAGTTAAACCCACCGCCATGAACCAATAAAATATGATGTTCATGAAGAAAGTCCAGAACAAATTTTTCATCATCATAAATATTAAACTTGGCAACATCTATTTTAGGGAAAATATAGAAGGCTGCTTTCGGCTTAACAACTGATAACCCGGGAATATCCTTGATTGCATTATAAATAAATTCACGCTGTTCGTAAATTCGTCCGCCTGGAAGCAGAAGCTCATCTACACTCTGATAACCGCCCAATGCTGTTTGGATAATTTGCTGAGACAGTACATTAGAGCACAATCGCATAGAAGAAAGCATATTTAATCCTTCAATATATCCTTGCACTCTTGTTTTATCTCCGCTTAGAACCATCCAGCCGCATCTAAAGCCAGCCACACGGTGAGATTTTGACAATCCATTTAACGTCACAACAAATAAATCAGGAGCCAATGTTGCAATCGGAACATGAGTTAAGCCGTCCATTACCAAACGATCATAAATTTCATCTGAATAAATAATCAAATCGTTCTGTCTGGCGATCTCCACGATTTCCAATAACAATTCTTTGGGATATAAAGCACCTGTCGGATTGTTAGGATTAATAATTACAATCGCTTTTGTGTTGGATGTAATCTTTGACTTGATATCATCAATATCAGGATACCATTCTGCCTGCTCATCACAAATATAATGAACGGGGTTTCCTCCTGCCAGAGAAACAGATGCTGTCCATAAAGGATAATCCGGCATTGGCACCAATACTTCATCTCCGTTATCAAGTAAGCCCTGCATACACATGGTAATCAGCTCGCTGACCCCATTCCCGGTATAAATATCATTAATCGTCACATTAGGAAATTTCTTTAACTGACAATATTGTTCAATGGCTTTTCTCGCTGAAAAAATTCCCTTCGAATCAGAATATCCTTCAGAGTTGCGTACATTCATAATCATATCTCGAACCACTTCATTTGGGGCATCAAATCCAAATGGGGCGGGATTCCCAGTATTTAATTTCAAGATATTGATGCCTTCCTCCTGCATTCTGTCTGCTTCTTCTAAAACAGGACCACGAACATCATAACTTACATTTTCAAGTTTTTTTGACTTTTCAAAATTTCTCATACTGAATCCCTCATTTTTAAAATTTATACTGTCTAAGTTACGCCAGTATAGAAAAAAATGCAATAAAAAATTGACTGAATCTTTAAACTTTTTTGAACAGTCTTCCATCCTGTCAAAAATAGTATCTGAAAATTTAATTATTTTATTGAATCCGCTGTTTTTTCGTCTTTTGAAGCCCGGTCTAGCCTATTTCTAAATCGAAACAATCATAGTCTGTTTTCGGTTCAGACGTTTCGTACAAAAAACCCTTATTCTCCTAAAAGAATAAGGGCTTTTATGCGGTCAAGAAGACTCGAACTTCCACGGTATTTCTACCACTAGCGCCTGAAGCTAGCGCGTCTGCCAATTCCGCCATGACCGCAACTCAATTTACAGCATTTTCTGCGTTATTACTGAATTTCTCCAGTAAATTTACAGCTATATCAGGCTTTCACAGTAATTAAAATACAGCTCAAACTGTTTTTACCACGCTAGCCTATAGTACAATATGCGGTAATAGTTGTCAAGCAGTTTTCTGAGATGCTGTCAGACTGCTGATTATAGCTACTTTTCCTTCTGTTTTCATGAAAAAAGCACGCTAAGCTGTCGTTCAACGTTTACAACCAGCCTTTCCCCTTGTCTTCTAATTCAAATTATTTCCAGACAATTGGTATTTCAGTATAGCCATGATATTCAGAATCATCTTTTATGACAGACTAATCTGGTGTTAGTACCTCTGTATCAAATGGAATCGCAGTCCACTTTAACAACCTATTATCCTTGGTAAAATTATTCCCCAGAAGAGTATTCAATTGTTGTTCTATTAAACTGACTGCTAAGCATAATAGGATCAAGTAAGTACTTCCTATTTTCTGCAGCCCTGACAAAGTGCGACTGGCAAAAGATAACCGCTTGTATGAAATTGAATAACACTCAGATCTGGTAAGTCAGATTACCAAAAAATAATTACAAAATAATAATTTAAATAAATTTAAACAACAATAAACACATCCTATCAGAATCAGCATAGGTTAGGATTTATCCACAATTATAATAATTTAAAGGTTTGCAGCGTATCCAAACTATTTCTTCCAATTTAGCAATCACTCCCAAATGTACTTTTATCTTTGTGTGAAACCATGTTAAACTGTTAGAGTTATCATTTTACAAAGGAGGAGCCAAACATGTCCATTCAGTTGGAAACAGAACGATTGGAATTATTTGAGTGGTCACAGGAAACAGTTACCGGACTAAAGTCATTTTTACAGAATCCTGAAGTGATGTATGCTTATGAACATGGTTTCTCAGATGACGAAGTAGAAAACTGGCTGAAATGGAATCTGAAAAGTTACACTGAAAATGGCTATGGTCTATGGGGACTTCGGAAAAAATCCTCCGGTATGATTATTGGAGAATGTGGATTAACAAAGCAGAAGATTGAAGGAGAAACATTTCTTGAGATCGGCTATCATCTGGCAAAAGAATACTGGCATAAAGGCTACGCTATAGAAGCTGCCCAACGCTGCAAGCAATATGCCTTTAACGAATTAAAAGCTGAGACAGTTGTATCTATTATCAGAGATACTAATCTAGCCTCCATGAAGGTAGCAATCCGGAACGGCATGCTACCTCAAAAATATTTTATTAAAACTTACAGGGAACTAGAGATGCCTCACTATCTATTCTCTGTTACAAAAAATAACTCTTATCAAGAGTAAGGAGCAAAAAGATGTACGCACAAACGATCATTTCAGAATTATTTCAGTTATCTGAATATACCATGCTTTGGGAAGAATTAAAGAACCAGTATCCCAATGCCAACTTTACAGAGGATATGGACAATCATCGCTTATCTGCAGCTGCAGATACTTTAGTAAATGATCTCCAGTTTATAGTTTCCAGCTTAGAAACTGAAGGTCATGAGTTTTCAGAACAAGAACTGGCTGTTTATCTGTGCAACAAAATGATTCTTCAAAAAGCGCGATTGCTGCAATATATCACCGCTGTTCTACTTTATTTAAAAAATGAAGAGCTGTCTGATTCTGATGTAGAAGCTTCACTTGCTGCTGCTGGAACAGACTTGTCTGAATTGGGAATGACTTTGGAAGAATTCAAGCAGCTTTTAAAACAAGGTGATTATGACAAGAGCTGTTTACTGGAATATTTCATCCCATTTGAGGTATTCAACAATTATCAGGACAAACTTGATGCATATCGAGCAGCAACAGGTGAAGCAAATAGCACCTATATCAACGAACTATTCGTCGTGTACACAGCTTCTCTTCAATAGAATCATTAAATAAATCAGAAAATGAAAAATGCTGAATCTGCATACAGCTAAACCAGCTGCTAGTAAATCCTGTATTTTCTATTCCCCATTTTTCTTCAAAAGACTGTAAATAAAAAAACTCAACTACCTGTTTGATTGAAGAAGCAACCCGCAATCTTCTCGGGGGAATAACCAAGCTTTAATCGTTCAGTGTAGTTTAAAAAAAGTTCAACAGACAGGCAATGCAAAAGCTGTTCGCTGTATCAGGCAGACAGTTTTTGTATTTCTTTAACAGAATTTATTTGTTCTTACAACAGCAAAACAAAATCTTTAACAATCAGTGTTTCAACTACCAATTTCGTGCAGCCAGAATCAATAGACTGCCCAGTTTAAAATTAAAGAAATACTCAGAAATCCAAAGGTGTCATAAATAGAAATCGGCAGCAATTTTCCAACTGAAAAAAATCCATAACAAAAAAAGATCACAAAAAATAGTGAACATTTTTCTAAACACATTTTTTTGTAAAATCCCCTGTTTTTTTATTATCGGATAACATATATACTTCTAGATGCGAACTGCGATTGATACATCGATTATCTCTGTCAATGTCACTTTTTCCAACTGACCAGCGTTTATTACCGACACTCCTTTTTATCGCTGCCAATTCCAATGCTCTGACCAAATTATACTCCTTTTTTAACTGACAGAGGTGCCTAATTGCTTCATTTCAAAGAGAAGTCTGTTCATGAGAATAAATATAAATTAATCGGTTTTACAATTCTGTTAACTTGCAGAATCCAAAACTCCATTATATCTAGATACAGAGTTCTAAATTCTTAGTAAAATCTTGAATAACAGTCATTATTGATTCGCAAAAATATGCAAATTTGCATATTTTTTTCAAATTTACTTATTATTTAACGGCTATACTTTTATCAAGAGAATAACTTGGGGAAGTAATTTTCTTAACAGCTTGTCTTACACATTGAAAGTTATTGATAGTTAGTGCACATAGTTTTAATTCGCATCACACGTATTTTTTTGTAGAAAGGAAAATATGACTTCTCACATTACTAACTATCAATCTTTAGAGGTTGTGACAAAGCGTCTCCATGCGATGAGTAACCGAAGGAGTAGAAGTGTTCTGCCTCAAGAACCACGTAGGGATCATGCATCATCTACTCTGACAAGTTAATCGTAGTGATTTATGACACCAGGTAGGTAACATGCATCATCTACTCTGACAAGTCAATCGTAGTGATTTATGTCAATAAGGCGAACTATACGAAAATTGTCCAGGAACACTATTCATAAAATGAATAGCTGTGAATTGATACCTCCCTGGAGCTGCTCATAGTTTCAGTATAGTTCGCCTTATTTCCGAGATGTTGCCTGCGATTACTCGGCACAGTTTGGGACCGACAAGTGCTAGTTCTACTTTGCCGCTTCTGCTTATATTCTTACTTTAGCAGAATGGTATGCGTAGTTTCGATAAGTATTCCTTAAATGAAACTAGCTCACTTGATGTAGTAGAACTATATGCGTAGCGTAGAAGAACTGCTGTCTCTGCGAATCTAACGATTCTCGAGACAAAACAGTACACTGTATCCGTTTTTCTACGTCTACGGTTCTCACTACTACACTACACTTCGTTTCGATCTCATCAATTTCTAAACGGCAGAGCCATTAAGAATTGAAGGACTTCGTTTCGATCCTCGAAGCATGGAGGGACTTTACTTCTCCGCTTCTTCGAATGCTCGTCGCATGTCTAGGGGGCATGTAGGAACTTGCTCCTACGGTTTCTTCGAATGCTCGAATCATACAAAGAACAGATTTCTTTCGATTTCCGAAAGACAACAATTTTGGCGCTCACTTATCAAACAAATAAAGTTCGATAAAGAACGCCAAATAAAAATTAATTTAATTTAATGCGGACGATGGGATTTGAACCCACACGAGCATACGCCCACAAGACCCTCAATCTTGCATGTCTGCCATTCCATCACGTCCGCGTCTTTTGATATCTTCTGTGCCCTTTCTGCCATTCCGCCATGACCGCAATAGTAAGAGAATCCTTCGAAATATGTCACTAAAGAATTTATCTTAACAAAAATACACCTCTGTAATAGTAAAACAGTTGGCTGAAATTGTCAATCCTGTAAACAATCTTGGCTTTGATTCTTTTCTCTAAACGCTTTTATTCAATTCATCATATCGGCATTTGCCAGCATGTCTTTTTATTCCACTATGCACCTGTATCATCCCGATGAACATACCATTCTCCGCCACTTGCTGCTCTTCTAATATCCGTCAGACACTCCAGCCAGTGAAATAAAGCAGATAATATATCCTCGAACGCATTCCACAGATGCAGTTTCGCCGGACCTTCAAAAATCACATTTGGATTTTTATCCTCATAACTATATTCTTTTAATTATCTTATCTGTATAACTGCTAAATGTTCCTCTGCTTCCAAATTCAGCATTAAAAATCTGGCTTTATTATCTTCAAAATCAACTGCTGATGATTTATCTTGATCCTTTCAGCTGTCTGAAGTGGAAAAAATACATTGATAAACTGTCTTTAAATTCTGCAATATATATAAATAGGCAGTTCTTCTCTCTTTGATTTTTGGTCTTCTAATTTTACTGGAAGATATCTATACATATTTAATATTGACCAATACATTCCTTTATCTTTAAAAATGAATAGCTGTGATAAGTACGAAGGTATCTATTTTATTTTAGTCTGTCTATTTCTAATGAACTATTTTACCCATGACATCCTGATAGTACAAAAACAGCAGGTAAGAGAAAAACTCCGATGGAACTATGTAATTTGAACATCTCTGTCAGTATTATGGCTTCTCTCAAAAAGAAATCTGACTCTGCTTCCTGCCACAAACAAAAGCAGGAAATTTCTGACGAAATATATCTTTCTATTGGTACAGTTAAAATGCATACTTACAATATTTTTAGCGAATTGAACATCAAAAAAAGAAAACAAATTTTTACTGCTTATTCAGATTTTCCTTATACTCAGACAAAGAACTCTGTCATCTCTCAGCAAAAATTTTCCCTGTATCAACAAAAGTTTTAAAAACCAGTTCTAGCAGTCACAGAACCAGTTTTTTTCTTATCTATCAGCAGCCTTCTCTTATCATTTCAAGCAAAATAGGTTCATAAATTAAAAGAACGTGATAATATAATGAAAAAATATCACTATTTTTGGAAAGCGGGGAGAGTAGTATGCAAGACAGAACGACATTACTTGTTGCAAAAGATAAACATTTATACTTCTTTGGTAATTTATCTGGTATTGACGTAATCGCCGGTAATCAGCTGCTTCGCGTTCCTTTTGATTCAGAATACTGGAAAAACAAGCTGTCCCGTTACTACCAGATTGTTTTTTTGGATTATGGTTTTGAGCCAATAATGGCTGAAATTGTAAGACCTTTAACACAGGCAAAACTGATTTTGTTTTTTTGGAATCACATGACGGAGGAAAAGATTCTATTGCTTCGTCAAACACAGGCCGAACAAAATATTGATGATATTTACAGCTTTGATCCTATAGAAGCACAAGAATTTAGTTTGAAACATAACTCAAGCTTTTATTCAAAGCAACTTACTCTTCCAGATAGGGAGTTGAAGCACGACTTGTTCTTCGGCGCTTCAAACAATGGACGAATGGATGTCGCAAAAACTGTTCTGGCAATTCTGAACACCCTTCACATAGACAGTCACTACTTTATTTTAAAAGGGAAGGGGAATGATCAAGAAGGCTATCTCCCCTACAATGATTATTTAAGCTTAGTAGCACAGAGCAAGGGTATTCTGGAGATTATGCGTTCCGGTCAAACCGGCTTAACACTCAGAACGCTGGAATCCTTATTCTTTAAAAAGAAATTAGTTACGACCAATTCAAAAATCCGCTACTATCATTTTTACAATCCGGAAAACATTTTTATTATCGGTAAAGACGACTTTGATGATCTTCCTGATTTTCTAAACTCACCTTATCAGGAGCAGGAATCAACAGAAACTTTCCTTGACTTTTTCAGTGACAGACAATGGGCTCAACGATTTTACGAAGACAATACTCAGATCTATGAAGAGATTGAGTATGACTCTGAATTAATTCAATATCGCAGACAACAAATAACTGTATTATAAAAAAGTCCACCGGATTCAACGACCGTTGAATCCGGCGGACTTTACTTCTATCTCTCAATCAGCTTCAATTTGCCATGACATTTGCCGCAAACATAGCGGTTAATATTGACTCGTCGTTTTCGGCTTATTTTTGTTTGACAGTCACTGCACTGATACTCATATATCGCAGAAACTTCATCTGTCAGCGGACGAACATAACGACTTCCGCCAATCCGCTTCAGGTGGTCTTTAAAATCACGGTCTTTATGCTGATAGCCTTTTCCAGCTAAATGCAGATGATAGTGACACAGCTCATGCTTAATCACGCCAATCAATTCTTCTGCTCCATATTTTGCTGCCACTCTCGGGTTAAAATCAATATTGTGTGTGGATAAATGATATCTGCCTCCAGATGTTCTCAGTCTGCTGTTGAAGTATGCTTTATGAATAAACGGCTTATTAAAGCAGGACCAAGATAATTGCTCAACTGCTTCCTGCAGCTGTTCGTCTGTTTCAATCATTTTACTAATTCTCACTTTTTCCATCGGAGAAACTACCCCTTTGCTTTTGGCAGCATGGTCAGGCTGATTCGACCTTTTTTCACATCAATCTCCTCTACCCATACTGTAACAACATCGCCAACTGCTACAACATCAGTGGGATGCTTAACAAATCTATTGCTTAACTTGGAAATATGGACTAAACCGTCCTGTTTCACACCTATGTCAACAAAAGCACCAAAGTCAATAACATTCCGAACCGTCCCCTGCAGCTCCATTCCCGACTTCAGATCTTCCATAGACAGAACATCTTTTCTTAAAAGCGGCGCAGACATCTCATCACGCATATCTCTTCCAGGCTGAGCCAGAGAAGACAAGATATCCTTCAGCGTTTCAGAGCCGGCATCCAGTTCCTGTTTCAGCTCCTGCAATTTCAACGCTTTAATCTTTTCAGTCGTTTCGGAAGAGCCAAGATCTTTCAAATCAACTCCAGCTTTTTCCAGTACGGTTTTCGCTGTATCATAACTTTCCGGATGAATCCCAGTATTATCCAGCACATTTTTGCCATTTGGAATTCTTAAAAATCCAATTGCCTGTTCATATGCTTTAGGTCCTAAGCGAGGAACTTTCTTGATTTGATTACGAGCAGTAAACGCTCCGTTCTCATCTCGGTAAGTCACAAGATTTTGAGCAATCGTCTTATTTAAGCCTGAAATGTATTGCAGTAATTGCGGACTTGCTGTATTAACATCAACTCCTACCTGGTTCACTACTGTTTCTACAACAAATGTCAGCTGTTCAGCCAATCTCTTCTGAGAAACATCATGCTGATACTGACCGACACCAACTGCCTTAGGATCAATTTTTACCAGCTCTGCCAGAGGGTCCTGCAATCGACGCGCAATACTGACTGCACTCCTCTGTTCAACTTGAAGATCCGGGAACTCTGTCCGGGCAACTTCACTTGCTGAATATACAGAAGCACCTGCTTCATTGACAATTACATAAAAGATATCTCTTGGAAGTTGTTTCAGCTGTTCAGCAACAAATTGCTCTGATTCACGACTCGCAGTTCCGTTACCAATTGCAACCATCTCCACTCCATGCTTCTCAACCAGCTTATTAAATGCCGGACCTGCTGCTGCCCTCTTGTCTCCGGAAGCTGGTTTATGCGGATAAATGACATCAATAGCCAACACTTTTCCAGTTGGATCGACAATAGCCAGCTTGCATCCAGTACGATAAGCCGGGTCAAAGCCCAGAACAACTTTCCCTTTCAATGGAGGCTGCAATAATAAATTACGCAAATTTTCTCCGAATATTTTAATTGCCTGTTCATCTGCTTTTTCAGTCAGCTCATTACGAATTTCGCGTTCAATCGCTGGACCAATAAAACGTTTATAGCTGTCCTGATAAGCCGCTTCAACATAGCAGGCAGTCACTGATTGTTCATTTTTACCAATCAGCTGACGTTTCAAATAGTCATGGATTTTACTTTCATCCACCAGCAAAGAAACTTTCAGAATTTCTTCTTTCTCTCCCCGATTTGTTGCCAGAACACGATGGGAAACCATCTTATTAATAGGCTCGGAAAAATCATAATACATTTCATAAACTTCTTTTTCATCTTTTTCAGCATTTTTAACCACACTGACATACTGACCTTTGTTAAAGGTAAAATCCCGAATCCATTTACGGAATTTCGCTTCATCACTGACTCGCTCAGCCAGAATTTCATGCGCCCCTTGCAATGCTTCTTCTGAACTGCCGACTTCCTTTTCTTCATTGACATAGCCGGCTGCCTCAGCAGACACGTCACCTGTTTGCGGCAACTCTGCTAGCCAGTCTGCTAGAGGCTCCAGCCCTTTTTCTTTTGCAATTGTTGCTTTTGTCCGACGCTTTTGCTTATAAGGTCGATACAGATCTTCTACCTGCTGCATCTTTGTTGAAGACAAAATATCTTTTTTCAGCTCTTCAGAAAGTTTTCCCTGCTCTTCGATTAATCGCAGGACTTCCTCTTTTCTCTTCTCCAGGTTTTCAAGATACGTGTAACGTTCTTCAATTTCTCTAATTTGGACTTCATCTAAACTGCCGGTCATTTCTTTACGGTACCGGGCAATAAAGGGCACTGTATTTCCTTCGCCCAACAGCGTCAGCACAGTGGTAATTTGATTAGGCCGGAATCCTGTCAATTCCTTTTGAAGCAGGTCTACTACTTCCTGATTGTAACTATCTGCCATTTATTCAACCTCTTTCTTTAGCATACATACCTGTCTATTTTAGCATAATCAAGACTTTTTTAGTAGGAAACTCCTGTATCAAAAAGGGAAAATGAGTATACGAGCTTATAAATTTTAACGTACGAAAAAATCTCAACTGATTTCCTCAATCAAATGAAACCATAAAAAGACAGCAGGGATTCTGCTGCTTAAACTCCTGATTTTGCTTGCCTTTCGATTGAATTCCCAACCATAAAACCAGCCTCTTTTTTACTCTTTGATTCTAAGAGAGAATACTTCTCCAATACTCCTTCTCTTAACTTCAGAAATATTTCAAACCCGTTGCTAAATGTGTCTTTTCTATTCTTTGCATCGCCTTATCCAGAGCAGCTCACTCTGCATTCTTATCATTCACTGCTTCTTTTTTACGTACTATTGAAAATGTTGTCCAAGTTCATGCATCGTAACTACCTATATCTGTCATAAGTAAATGATGACACAGGCTTTATATAAGACATCAGTTTTCTAAAATTATTTTATAAGCTTGGCTGCCAAGGTCCGTTCATATTTTGATACTCAATATCCTGCACAATCCCCTTTTCATCAAAGATTACACCATGTACGGAACCCCCAAACACTCCGCCGCCGTCAATTCCAATTTTCCCGTCAGAAATCCATAAATCAGTTGTCTGCATATCGCCATGAAGCATAGGCGTAATCGTGTGCCCAAATACAATTGTTTTCCCCGTATTATTCTTCCCCTGATGGAAGGCTTCCCGAATCCAAACAAAATCATGCGGGCTTGTCTTACGCCAGTCATTCTTCGTTAAATCTACTCCTGCGTGAACGAAAACATAATCTCTCCACTCAAAATAGACAGGACGTTCTTTCAAGAATTTAATCAGCTCTTTATAGCGGCTTCGGATCATCAGTGCAATTTCGGTTGGTGAATATTCTTCTGTTGCTCCTTTATGAAGCAGACTTTCAATCGTTTCTTTTCCGCCATACCGAACATAACCAGTATACCAATCTTCAGGCTGCAATAAAAAATTAAGAAAATTTTCTTCATGATTACCCATCAAGTAAACAGCATCATGTTCTTCCACTAATTTTTTGCCAAGTAAAAAACACTCCTTGCTTTTTGATCCACGATCATTCAAATCTCCTATTAATACCAGCTGGTGTTTTTCTTCATCATAAAAGTTAATCAGCTTTTGAAATAAGTCATACTGTCCATGAATATCACTGATTGCGTAGACATACTTTTTCATCATCGCTCCTCCTCTGCTTATACGGTTTGTCATTAATACTATCAGTATACCGCATGCTCTATTTAAATATAATCGTTTCAATCCTGATTTCCCATAAAAAAGCAGTAATTTAAAAGAGCCAGTCCCAACAGTTAGAATTTTTGATCTAACTGTTGGGACTGGCTGAACAGATAAAATACCTCAACTATCCCCGATATGATATAGTCAAATAATGCTTTTGGAATTTCAAAATGACCAAATCGAAGCTTTGAACAATTTTCCTGCCAAAGTGGATAAAGACTGACCGCATTTAACGTCAATGATTGTCTTATCGATAAATATCTACTATCTTTTCGATAGGAAATACAATCAGGTGCCAATTGAAACAAATAGGCACTGCCTACAACAGCTTATCCAATTCCCATGAATTTTTGATGAGGCTCCTCGTCTTCAAACTTACCTTTGGCGTATAATAAATCAGCGCTCCCCCTTCTTTCATCCGCTCAAGTGGTGCCTATTTACCCTACATAACTGGCAAAAGCCCCCTGCCATTCCCAATTCCACATATTCCTTTGATACCACACCTATCCAATAGCTCACATTAAGTGCTCTTTAAATAACGATTTCTTCCCTTATTTCCATCCCGGAAATAACTACTGCTTTATTAAAACTGAGTTCAAAAACAACAATATGCTCAGCAGAATTATCAATTATCTCCGCATAAAATGGAAATTTTTTGATCAACGGATCTGCTATATCCTTTAATGAACGATCACTTCGTTTCGCTCTTCCTTCAAGTACCCGAACATGCGCATCATCTCCTTCACCTACTATTGTTGTAAAAGAAATTTTAGAGTTCACACTCATTTCGTTCACCTTGTCATTTCCTTCAAAGGTTGAGAAATAAACTACTTTTCTTTCCGGTGAGTAAAGAAAATTAACAAGCCTCACATTCGGCTGCTCTGCTACACTGGTTGCCAGTGCAATTTCCTGTTGCTCAGCCATCACTTCTTCAAATATTTTCTTGAAATCCATTGTTCATTCCTCCAATTTTTACTCTCATTTCGTTTGATACAAAGCAATCTTATCAAAGGAACCTTGACATCTATTTGTCAGGGTTTTATTCTTTATTTAAAGAATATCCACATTCTTATTTAAAACAGGAGGTTAAAATGAAAAGTGAACGCCTGCTTGCCATCACAATGCTTTTATTGGAACAGGAACAAATCACTGCGCCAAAACTGGCAGAAATATTTGAAGTTTCCGTTCGGACAATTTATCGAGATATAGATTCACTTAGTCAGGCCGGAATTCCAGTTGCTGCTCTTCCCGGAAGCAATGGCGGGATTCGTATTATGGAGAATTATAAATTTGACCAGCATTTTTTTACTACCTCTGATTTAGTCTCACTCCTAAATGGTCTGAACAACCTGAATAAACATCTTAATCTGAAGCATTCCCCTTATACAATAGAAAAATTGAAATCATTGATACCAAAAGCAGTAAAAAATGAAATCGAAATGAAGTCTGATCAACTGGTAATTGATGTGACACCATGGATTAGGAGTGAGCTGTCTGCTGCATCAATAGAAATCATCCAACAGGCACTGGAAAAGGATCAGATTCTATCCATTGATTACGAAAATCGATCTGGCAATCATTCCAGCAGATTGATTGAACCTTATCGATTAATCCTAAAAGAATCAAGCTGGTATGTCCAGGCCTACTGTCTGCAAAAAGAAGAATTCCGAATTTTTAAATTGTCCAGAATAAAAAAAATATCAATTGTCGATAAAATATTCAAAAAACGAACCCCTCCCCCAGCAGCTTTGGGGAAACGTGTTATAAACGAAGAGAAGTTTGTACCTCTGCTGCTTGAAGTCGATTATTCAATCAAAGACAAACTGGCAGAACGTTTTAACGACCTTCAATTTGTCTCTCAAAAGGACTCTGATCGGTTTCTTGTAGAATTTCCGTATTTTATGACAGATGATTACGGCTATCACATGCTCTTGGGCTTTGGAACAAAATGTAAATGCCTGAAACCTGAATTTGTTCAAAAAGAACTTGTCAGCCGGATGAAAGAGATGTTGGCATTCTATGAATAAGAATTTACAGTTGTTATCTATACAATATGATAAATATACATTTGTTCTCCAATTACGGCAAAAATAAAAAATCTATTCTGCAAAATTTCTCTCTCAAAAAAAACTGCTGAAAATGCCCCTCCCTTCACGGCAATTTAGTATGACGAGTTTTTTATAATCCAAAACAGAAAAAGGCCGAATCAGAATATGTATATCCTGATTTGACCTTTTCTATTTTACATCAATTAACAGATTGTTCATCAATCGATTATTTCTTTTTCTTGCTGCCAAAAGCATCTTTCATCTTATCGAAAAAGCCTTCTTCCTGCTGTTCACTGATTTCCTGACCGCCAGCCTTCGCAAAAGCACGCAATGCGTCTCTTTGCTCTTCACTCAGATTCTTAGGAGTAATTAGTTTTACTTTCACATGCTGGTCGCCGCTGCTGCCTCCGCGTAAACGCGGTGCACCTTTGCCACGTAATCGGAAGTTTGTACCTGTCTGTGTACCTGCTGGAATTTTCAGCTTCACATCTCCATGCACGGTTGGAACCTGAACTTCATCTCCCAGTGCAGCCTGTACAAAGCTTAACGGCAGTTCATAATAGATTTCAGCCCCATCACGATCAAAAATATTGCTTTCCTCTACATGGAACACAACATACAGATCACCGTAAGGTCCGCCGTTCATTCCAGCTTCTCCCTGATTAGCCAAACGCATTTGCTGACCATCTTCCACACCAGCTGGCACTGTGACTTTTACGCGATGCGCCTTTTTCTCATGACCTGAGCCATGACAGGTTGGACACGGCTCTTTAATCTCTTTCCCTGTTCCGCGGCAGACATCACAAGTCTGACGGCTCATTACACGACCAAGCGGCGTTTGACGTTCTACATTGATACTTCCTGAACCATGACACTTATGACAAGTCTCAGGTTGCGTCCCCGGCTTTGCTCCATTTCCGTGACAAGTTCCGCAGACATCTTCGCGCTTATATTTTATTTCTTTTTCAACACCAAAAATTGCTTCTTCAAATTTCAATTGAATCGTATATTGAAGATCTGATCCCTGTCTGGGAGCAGCAGGATCAACAGAACGACCGCCACCGCCTCCAAAGAATGAATCAAAAATATCTTCGAAACCACCGAATCCTCCAGTACTGCTGAATCCGCCGCCTCCAAATCCACCGAATCCGCCAGCTCCTCCGCCAAAGTTTGGATCGGTTCCTGCATGACCATATTGATCATAGGCCGCTTTCTTCTGCGCATCGCTTAATACTTCATACGCTTCCGAAATTTCTTTAAACTTTTCCTCAGCATCTGCTTCCTGATTGATATCCGGATGGTATTTTTTGGAAAGCTTTCGATAAGCCTTTTTTATTTCATCATCTGAAGCACCCTTGGACAATCCCAATACTTCATAGTAATCTCGTTTCGTAGCCATTGGCTTCCCTCCAACTAGTAATTCCTTCACAGTCTTATATTCAGACTGCACATCTGTTTAAATCTGAACAGCGGCTGTTGAAAAATAGCTATTCTTTTCAATTCAATACAGCCTCTTAACAACTAAAGTACCGTTGTTATCATAACATAATTCAGATAAAACCTAAATACATTTATGTAAAATAAGGAGACTGCCGCTTATTCAATTGAACGAAAAGATTCATGAAAAATGTTGTTCAGAACGAACATCGGGACAGAAGCTGCTATTCACTTCTGTCCCAACCTCTTTCCCGACCTCTTTACATTCTATTGTCCATTCAATAATTAGTCTTCGTCTTTTTCTACTTCTTCAAAGTCTGCATCCACCACATCATCTGCTCCGCTTTGTGCTTCTTCAGGGTTTTCCTGTGCTTGTTGCTGAGCAGCCTGTTCATAAAGCTTCACAGTTAGATTTTGAACGATTTCGTTTAGTGAATCACGTTTTTCTTTCATTAGTTCGATATCATTCGCTTCTACAGCAGCTTTCAGTTCATCACGAGCTTCTTCTGCTTTCTTCACTTCATCTGCATCTACTTTACCTTCAAGTTCTTTCAATGTTTTATCAACAGTGAACAGCAACGCATCTACATCGTTACGCAAATCAACTTCTTCTTTACGCAGTTTGTCCGCGTCAGCATTTGCTTCTGCATCCTTAACCATGCGTTCGATTTCTTCATCTGATAAACCTGAAGAAGATTTGATAGTAATAGTTTGTTCTTTTTGTGTACCCAAATCTTTCGCACGTACATTTACAATACCATTTTTGTCGATATCAAAGCTTACTTCGATTTGAGGAACACCACGTGGCGCAGCAGGAATATCTGTTAATTGGAATCTTCCCAGCGTTTTATTATCAGCAGCCATCGGGCGTTCACCTTGAAGAACGTGAATATCTACCGCAGGCTGATTATCAGCAGCTGTTGAGAACACTTGAGATTTACTTGTTGGAATTGTTGTATTACGGTCAATCAGCTTAGTAAACACACCGCCCATTGTTTCAATCCCCAATGATAACGGAGTAACATCAAGTAAAACGACATCTTTCACGTCACCAGTGATTACTCCGCCTTGAATAGCAGCCCCCATTGCCACAACTTCATCTGGGTTCACTGATTTGTTTGGTTCTTTGTTTGTTTCTTTGCGTACTGCTTCCACTACTGCTGGAATACGAGTAGAACCACCAACCAAGATTACTTCATCAATGTCTGAAGCTGACAGTGAAGCGTCCTTTAATGCCTGACGTACAGGAACTTTTGTGCGTTCTACTAAATCAGCTGTCAATTCATCAAATTTCGCACGTGTTAAATTCATTTCCAAGTGCAATGGACCTGCATCCCCTGCAGTAATAAACGGCAGACTGATTTGTGTACTTGTTACACCTGAAAGATCTTTCTTCGCTTTTTCAGCAGCGTCTTTCAAACGTTGTAACGCCATTTTATCTTTGCCTAAGTCAATACCATTTTCTTTTTTGAATTCTGCAACCATGTAGTCAATGATCTTGTTGTCAAAGTCATCTCCACCAAGGTTGTTATCACCTGAAGTTGACAATACATCGAATACGCCGTCTCCCAGTTCAAGGATAGACACGTCAAATGTACCGCCGCCCAAGTCAAATACCAGGATTTTTTCTTCTTTGTCTGTTTTATCCAAACCATATGCCAATGCAGCTGCAGTAGGTTCATTTACAATACGTTCAACTTCCAGACCGGCAATTTTACCAGCATCTTTAGTCGCTTGACGTTGTGCATCATTAAAGTATGCAGGAACTGTAATAACTGCTTTTTCTACTTTTTCACCAAGATATTCTTCAGCAAAACCCTTTAAATACTGTAGAATCATTGCAGAAATTTCTTGAGGCGTGTAAGACTTGCCTTCTGCTTCTACTTTATAGCCTGCTTCACCCATGTGACGTTTGATAGATGATATAGTGTGAGGGTTTGTCACTGCCTGACGTTTCGCTACTTCACCAACTTGAATTTCACCATTTTTAAATGACACAACTGAAGGTGTTGTACGATTTCCTTCAGGATTGGCAATAATTTTTGCTTCTCCGCCTTCCAATACTGCTACTGCTGAATTTGTTGTACCTAAGTCAATACCGATTATTTTACTCATGTTGCATGTCTCCTGTCTTTTGTTTTTAGTCTTGTTTACTTTTTTTAGTTTTCGATTAATCGTTGATTATTGAGCCACAACTACCATGCTTGCACGAAGTACACGATCATGCAGTTTATAGCCCTTTTGCAGCACTTCGACAATCGTATCCGCCTGAACATCGCCTTCAGCCGGAACTGTCTGTACTGCCTGATGAAGATTTGGGTCAAATGATTCTCCCATTGCAGGAATTTCTTCAATCCCTTCTTCTTTCAGTGCATGAGTAAGGTTTTCAAGAACCATAAAAATTCCTTTTTTTAGGCTGGCTCCTTGTTCATCCTCAACTTCTATTGCCATTGCCCGCTCCAGATTATCCATAGCAGGCAGGATTGCCTTACCCAGATCCTGAGATCTGTAACGAACCAAAAGCTCACGTTCGTTTTTAAAACGACTGTTCATGTTCGCAATTTCTGCTCTGGCACGCAGAAACTTATCTTCCATTTCGCTGAGTTCAGCGGTCAGTCTTTCTGTTTCCGTCAGTTCTGTTTCTGTGCTTTCCACTGTTTCAGCAACTGTTTCAGTTTCTTCCGCCGGATTTTGAACCTCATCCTGCGTTTCTTCTTTTTTGCTCAATCTAGCAACTTCCCTTCTCATTTCGCAGACTTATTTTTATTTTTAAGAACAGCATTTTCATCTTACCCATCAAGAAATCGATAGTAAGAACCTAATTGTGAAGCAAGCTCGCCTCTAAAAGCATCAATCAAACTGAACATTTTTGAATAAGGCATACTGGTCGGACCCAATAAAGCAATCGTTCCCTTCCCGTGTCCTGTAACTTCATACGTTGCAGTGATCATGCTCAGATCATCTAGTAAGTTATTTCCAATTTCAGAACCAATTCTAACAGAAATCGGCACATTTACTCCTTCAGAAGTATCCAGTAAAGTGGTCAGTTCTTCTGTATTTTTCATAAATGAATAGACAGATTTCAACTGATCATTATTCATGCTGATACCAAAATCAAGAAGATTAAGCCTTCCACTTACAAATACTTTCTCTTCAAATACATGCCCGAGCATCGAATCAAACAGATTCATCATCCCATCCGGCGTCTGGAAATATCTATGCAGAATCATAGGGATTTCTGTTCTCAAACGATGATAAACAACCAACAACGGTTGTCCCACGAGTTTTTCATTGATAATATTTGTCATTTTCTCTAAATCTTCACTTGAAACTGAAGCAGGAATCGAAAATACTTTGCTCTCCGCATTTCCCTTATCCGTAACAATGATTGCAACAATTTGTCGCTCATTCAAAGGAACCATTCTGAACCCGGTCAGTTTCTTTTCTTTCACTTCCGGTCCGAGGGAGAAAGCGGTATAGCTGGTCAATTCTGATAAAATACTGGCTGCTTGTTCAATAATATCATTAATTTCTCTAACTTCCGAACCAAACGACTGACGAATTTGGCTTAACTCATCTGGCGCCATTTTAGTCGGTTGAAGCAAATGGTCCACATAGTAGCGATATCCCATCAGCGAAGGGACTCTCCCAGAAGAGGAATGCGTCTTTAGTAGAAGACCATGTTCTTCTAATGCTTTCATGTCATTACGAATTGTAGCAGAACTGGATTTGATCCCATCCTCCAACAATTTCTTAGACCCCACAGGATGACCTGTAGTTGTATAGTGTTGGATGATAAGCCTTAATATATCTTTTTGTCTTTCTGTAAGCATATATACCACCCTTCATTAGCACTCCTATTTAACGAGTGCTAATACAAATACTAATATAGCAAGTTCTCTAAGAATTGTCAAGAAAAAAACAGAGAAAGTTAGCACTCTTGTCGATCGAGTGCTAACTTTCTCTGCGGTCAGTTATTTATCTTATAAAAACTGAAAATTTTCAATCAAGAAGAAAAGCTTCAAAGGCTTCGTTACCAATATATAAGCCTTTAGCTGTCAGCTGAAGGGAATCTGGATTTTCAATCACCAGTCCAGCCTGAACCAGCTCTTGAACAACCGAACCATAGATTTTTTCTATTGAAGTATTGAATTTTTCTTCAAAACGTTTCTTGCTCACACCTGCAAGCTTTCTCAGCCCTAAAAACATTTCTTCTTCAATTTGATTATTTAAGGTGAGTTCTTCCCTTTCTAAAACAGGAAGATTGTCCTTTCGTAAAGGCTCCAAATAATGTTGAATGGGACCAAAATTCCTGTAGCGAACATCGCCCAGATAGCCGCTTGCTCCTGCACCGAATCCATAATAATGCTCATTATTCCAATAAACAAGATTATGCTGGCTCTCCTTTCCTTTCAACGCAAAATTACTAACCTCGTATTGATGACGTCCAGACTTTGCCATCATTGCAATTGTTTCTTCAAACATTCCTGCTTCTGCATCTTCATCTGGTAAGGTTAACCGCCCTTGTCTGACCCAATTCATAAACATTGTCTTGTTCTCCAAGATAAGTGAGTACAAGGAGTAATGCGGTAAATCCAGTTCAATTGCTTTTTGAAGCGTATCTTGAAACCCTTTAATTGTTTGTCCTGGCAGTGCATAAATCAAATCAATACTGACATTTTCAAAATTTTCTTTCTCCAAAAATGCCATCGTTTTGTATACATCTTCTGCTGTGTGCTTTCTCCCAATTTTCTTCAGCAGCTGATTATCAAATGTTTGCACCCCCATTGATAATCTGTTTACTCCATAATTCTTCATTACACGCAGCTTTTCAACCGTTATATCACCTGGGTTCGCTTCTACTGTAAATTCTTTTTTATCATTAAACGGTAAAAGTTCTCTTATTCCTGAAAGCAGTCGATCCAATTGCCCCGCTGATAAAGAGGTTGGTGTACCCCCGCCTATGTAAATAGTTTCAACTGGTCTCCCAGGATTTTTAATAGTGGTCAGCCTAATTTCTTTTAGCAATGCGTCTATATACTCATCTACCGGCTGTCCTTCAAGAAAAACTTTATTAAAATCACAGTAGTAGCAAATATGTTCACAAAAGGGAATGTGAATGTAAGCTGAGACTCTGCTAGTACTCATAGTATTTGGTTCTGCTGTCATTTACTGAATCCTCCGAGGTCAAAAATCGTAGTGTCTATTCCACAATGAATCATTGCAAAACTCTCTCAAATAAAAAAGAGGTTGTGACAAAGCTTCCCATGCGGCAAGTAATCATAGGAGCACTTGCATATCCTTAACTGCGACGAGTAATCACTGGAGCAGAAGTGTTCTGCCTCAAGAACTAAGTAGGTATCATGCACATCTACTCTGACAAGTCAATCGTAGTGATTTATGACAATACGTCGGAATATACGAAAATTGTCAAGGAACACTATTCATGAAATGAATAGCTGTGGATTGATATCTACTTGGCGCTTTCCATATTTTTGAGAGTATTCGGCTTATTTCCGAGATGTTGCTTGCGATTACTCGGCACAGATTAGGACCGACAAGTGCTAGTTCTACTTTGCCGCTTCTGCTTATATTCGTACTTTAGCAGAATGGTATGCGTAGTTTTGATAAATATTCCTTGAATGAAACTAGCTCACTTGATGTAGTAGAGCTGTATGCGTAGCAAAGCGTAGAAGAGCTGCTGTCTCTATGAGTCTAACGATTCTCGAGACAAAACAGTACGTAGAAAAACTGTGTCTCTACGAGTCTAACGATTCTCGAGACAAAACAGTACACTATATCCGTTTTTCTACGTCCACGGTTCTCACTATACTACACTTCGTTTCGATCTCATCAATTTCTAAATGGCAAAGCCACTAAGAATTGAAGGACTTCGTTCCGATCCTCGAAGTATGGAGGCTTCGCTCCTACGCTTCTTACGAATGCTCGGATCATACAAAGACTGGAACACCATTTATTTGTTTTTAAGGGTTCTGGATATACTAATGTCACAGACCCATCTTATCACATGTTTCTGTCAATGTCGTTACAGTTTGATTTAAGTTTTCTGAGCAAAGCAGTCAAATAAAGCAACGCTTTATTATAGAACATAAAATGATTCTCAAGCAACGCTCTAACCAACTTATAAATTACATTAAAAGATAGTCTATAAATGATCTTCAATGGTAAAAAATTTTTACTTGTATGCTTCAATGACAGGAGTAAGCAGCTTCAAAAGCAAGTAGGGAGTTGCTAATCCTGCTTTGTCAGTTTCACTTGTGTAGGAATATCTAGTGAAATGATATATGTGGTCTCGATAAGTATTCCTTGAATAGAGGCTAGCTCATCTATGAGCATTAGCAGAATGGTATGCAATGCTCTTGCTGAGGATAAATTTATTCTATATACAAAGAGACAGCTGTATGCAGGCGACAGGCTTTGAATGTGAAACATTCATCTTCTTAAGAGGTATATGTTTCTTAATATTATAACCTAAATAACAAACAATATTAATCAGTACTTTTAGTTCATCTTTGTTCGTTTCAGCAATTGAAATTAATCATAAAAAAATCCAAAACAGCATACACCAAATAAATATATCGAATAATATTTATATTTTTCGTTTTTTATTCACTTTATCATGATTTTATTTATGAATTTCACATTTTAGAGAATATAATGAAAAAATAGATAAATAAACAATTTTCTTTTGTGCTAGACTGTTAGCGGGATATTTTTAAAAAGGAAATAACAGTAAAAAAATATAGTGTTTAATCACTGTTTATTTGCCAATTATTTATTGAAAAATCCTTTACTGATAAACAATTACACAAAGGAGTAATATTCATGAAAAAAAAATCAAAATTTTTCGTATTAGTTTTCACTTTTATGGTGTTTGCTTTAGCATTTTTGGAAAATAATACAGCCGCCTATGCCGAATCAAAAGATTTCTATCCCCCCGTAAACATAGTAACTGTTGAAAATGAAAAATCAGCATTACCAGAAAGCATTACTTATTTATCTGAAGATCAAAAGATCTCACAAGATAACGTTTCCTGGGATTCCATAGATGAATCCATATTTTCGAAAGCTGGCACTTATGAGATTCAAGGAATTGCTAAAAAAACAAATGCAAAAGTAAAAGGAATTATTACTATTTTTCCATCAGATCAAAAAGTTAAAGTAGCAGCTATCGGAGACAGTATTACCTATGGAATGAATGTAGAGAATGCCCTAATAAACTCTTATCCGAGACAGTTAGGTTACCGTTTAGGCAGCAATTATGATGTTGTAAACTACGGAAACTCCGGTAAGACCCTGCTAAATAACGGAAATGATCCGTACATTCGTACATCTGAATATAAAAACAGCTTGGCTGTTAACCAAAATATCGTAATTATCCAGTTAGGTACCAATGATACGAAACCATATAATTTCATAAAAATTGATAACTATATTAATGACTATGTGAATTTGATTAACGCTTATAAAGCAATGGAAACAAAACCTGTCGTTTATGTTTGTCTGCCGCCAAAAGTTGTTCATACAAACTATGATATCAGTAATGAAAATCTGAAACTGATTTTGCCAAAAATTCTTGAGTCCGCCAAAAAAGCCGATGTTGATGTTTCAGTCATAGATAACAACTCCATAACTCAAGACGCAGACATTCTGATTCCGGATGGTGTCCATCCAAACGCACGCGGAGCTGCACTGTTAGCAAATAATGTTTATGCCAGACTTAAAGGAAAATCTGAAGTTATTTCTGGAATTGCTGAAGCAAATGACTATTATACTGCTTTCGGATCACTTAATACGTATCAAAATAATTCATTCTACATTGGCGGAATTGTCCCGGATGCATGGATTTCCTATAAAAACGTTGATCTATCTGTTCATAAAGGCAGCATTCAGCTATTCTCCTCCATCCCCTATGACAATACAACAGTCACAATACGAAAAGGTGCTGTGGACGGAGAAATTATAGGTGAAAAAAAGCTGACTCGCTCAGGTAGTTTGAATACTTGGCTATATCATACAGTAGAGCTTACTGAAAATACAGGAATTGCTGATATATATGTTTCATTCTCACGCCCTTCTACAAGTGCCATTACTGAAATTGCGAACTTAGGAGCCATTAACTTTGGTTTTGACGAGAAGAAACCTCTTGAAATTCATTCATTTTCTGAATTACAGACTGCAATCAATAGTAATATTACCAATTTAAAACTCATGGCCGATATTTCGTTCACTACAAACCTGCAGCTGAAAGATAACACGAAACTGGATTTAAATGATTTTACTCTAAATACTGCCAATTATTATTTCTACAAAGACGAAGCTTTGGGCAGAAAGATTTCAGTTGATGTACGTAACGGAATCATTCAAGGGCAAAATCCATACGGAAGCTTCTATAGTGCAGACTCTACTAATGCCAATTACGGTATGAATTTATCTTTCTCTTCTATTGCTTTTGAAGGAACACTTTTAAATAGAGGATTAAGCAAAGAAACAGTTGTAGAATTTAAAAATGTTCAACGTTCTATATCTTCAATCAGTTCAAATAATACATTTGTTTATAAAGAAGTTGATCTTGGAAAAAATCTTGGAAGTATTCAACTATATGCTTCTGTACCTTACGACAACACGACGGTTACTCTTCGGACTGATTCAACAGATGGTCCGATTATCGGTCAAAAAATACTGACTCATTCTGGAAATATAAATACCTGGTTATATCACACCATCGATTTAAAAGAAACCGAAGGAATCCACGACATTTATGTGACAGTTAACAGACCCTTAACTGGAGAGACAGTTGAATTGGCTCGCCTTGGTTTTCTCAATTTTGCTTACGATGAAAACGAACCGACTGAAATCCGTTCATTTACAGAGCTTCAAACTGCTATCAGCAGCAATCTAACTAATTTAAAATTGATGACGAATATTCAATTCACTACAAACCTGCAGCTGAAAGATAACACGAAACTGGATTTAAATGATTTTACTCTAAATACTGCCAATTATTATTTCTACAAAGACGAAGCTTTGGGCAGAAAGATTTCAGTTGATGTACGCAACGGAATCATTCAAGGGCAAAATCCATACGGAAGCTTCTACAGTGTAGACTCTACTAATGCCAATTACGGTATGAATCTTCTCTTCTCCTCTATTTCTTTTGAGGGACAGTTGTTAAACAGAGGTTTGAGCAAAGAAACTGTTGTCACTTTTGAAAACAGTCAGAATACAAAATCATCGATCAGCCCAAACAATACCTTTATTTATAAAAATATTGATTTAGATGGGAATTTAGGCAGTATTCAATTAAATGCCGCAGTGCCATATGACAATACAACAATGACTGTTCGAGTTGATTCAGCGGATGGACCGATTATCGGAGAAAAAGTACTGACTCGTACAGGTAATGTAAACACTTGGGTATATCATACAATTGATTTAGCTAAAACAAACGGAATACATGATATATATGTAACAGTAAGCAGACCCTCAACCAGCGAGACTACTGAACTGGCTTATCTTGGCAGCATCAATTTCACCTATGACCAAAACAGCCCAACTGAGATCCGGTCTTTCACAGAACTTCAGACCGCTATCAACAGTAATCTGACAAACTTACAACTGATGACTGATCTGCAATTAACTGCAAACATTCAATTACAGGATGATACTGTTATTGATTTGAATGGCTATACACTAAATACCGCCAGCTACTACCTGACAAAAAACGAATTACTTGGTAAACGTATTAATTTGACGATTAAAAATGGACATGTCTTAGGTCAAAATAATTATGGAAGCATCTATTCCGGCGATTCTGCCAATCAGTCTTATGGCATGAATGTTAATGTACAGGATATCCAATTTGACGGCACATTGTTCATTCGTCAAAATGTTACAGGTGCAGTTGTTTCCTTCGAAGGTGATAACGAAATTCGTTCAACTAAAGGCAGCAATGTCTACGCTCAAAATGTTACCTTTAAAACCGGATCAACTTATAAAGGTACAACTGAAGGCGGCGGTTCCAGCAATGACAGCGGCTCAACGGTTATTTCAATGGGTAACAGCAATACACAAAAAGAATTCATTGTTGAAGAAAATGCGATTGTTGAATTATACCCCGGCTACAGCGGTACCGGCTATGGACAAAATGCCGTTTACGGCTTCTCACTCTTGCAAGTTCAGGAAAATGCGAGCTTTACAGCTAAAGGAAACGGACCTATGCTTCGTACTGAGTATACAGCTGGAAATGCAAAAGTGGAGGTCCTACAGGATGCAGTATTCGACGTTTCCACCAGCTTGGCTGCAGAAGGCTTCTCTTTCTCACATGGGATCGATTACGTCTTTAATAACCCAGCATATTTCTCAATTGAAAGCTTGAATACAAAACGTTTTTCATTTATGTACGCTTACCGGGCAAGCTCGTTTACCTACCATGGTAAAGAATTAAAAGTTTGGGAAACAGCTGATACTGCTGGTGAAGCAAGTAAAAAATGGACTGACATTGATAGTATGCAGTTAACTAATATCCTAAACGGAAATAACATGGGAACACTCACAACCAGCAATGAAATGCTGCTCTCAAAATTTGGCAGCTTAAACAATTATTATCGTATTTCTAATCAATAAGATGAACAAAGAAACATACTAAGATTAGTGAAGTTGTGACAAAACTTCTCCATGCAACAAGTAATCGCAGGAGCATATCTCTTTCTTACGAACGCTCGGGATCATACAAAGACTGGAACACCGTTTATTCGGCTTTTGGGGACTCAAACATACTTATGTCACAGTCCCCACTATTTTCTATTTACAGGATATAGTAAAGGTGAAAGGAAGCTTAAGTATAGCCTCATGAACTTAGAATTCGTATCAAACACTAACATTTTAGAATCTGGTTTAAGCAGGCAGGGACTTCGAACCCATGTAAAGGGAAGCTGGATCGAAATGATTCAGTGAAGGTCTTTCAGTATAAGAGAAGGAGTAAAACAATATCATTTATTGGAATGGCAACAATTTTTTGACAGTTTCTATAAATAATTGAGGCACATCCGTTTGTTCTGTTACGGTTGCCATTGACAATGAGCCTTCTGGGGTATGTGTTTTCGTCTTGTCGCCTGAGCCTAGAAACGGCACAGACGATTCCCTCCGGATAACATCCCCCAACTCATTGTCAATGGTTCGCTTCGCCAACGAACCACCGTAGATCGTGTTTTTTAACGCTCTATTTTCCACAGAAAAATTGTCAAACAAAGTGTAGCCTATTCATATTTTAACTTTTGATGTATCAAAAGAAGAAAACTGCAAGGTACTTTATCAGGAGAACCTCTATTGACGAACGCTGCTCAACCTCTGGAAAAATTTGACCTACATCAGACTATTCCTGGGGCGGGCGGGTTCTAGATCATTAAAAGGAGAAGCTTCACCAAATAAGGACAACTGATCAGAGAATATCTTCAATATCTTCTTAGAGAATATTCCGAAAACGCGACGATTCATCACTTTAATTACCTGAGGAAGTCTTGAATCTGTTCTATTTAATTCTGATTTTGAAAGGATAAACCGTCACTTTACTTTCTGAGAAAAGGACGATAAGTCACATGTTTACACTCATATTCACAGATACTTTGAATCTTTCCTTTTGAAAATTCAATCACAGAAACTCCATCAAACGCATATTCTTCTTTTTCTTTCGCATTAAAGTACCATTCAACAACTAGAATATCTTCTGAAACTTCCAAAATTCTATAAATAGACCACTCCAAAACTATTTGCTTTTCCAGCATATGTTCCAGCCACTGATAAATCTCACCGATTCCTTTATACACTGGCCCGTAACACTCTCTATAAGTAATATCTTGATTAAAATACTCTTCTATTTTTGAAAAATCTCGACTAATCCAACATTCAAAATAATGCTTAACAATTTCCTGCTTTTCCATACTTGCCTCCCTTTCTCCATTTAATTAACAATAATGATATATTCTTCCCTTTGTTCGCTTCATAATGATAGTGAACAAAATATTTCCTAAAATCACAATTACTCATTCTTTTATTTGGCAATCAAATTGTTTTGGTTCATCATTCATTAAAAAAGGCATTCACTTTCCTTTTATGATGTTTTTGTTAAAAATAAGCATTTTCTATAAAATCCGTTACTTCTATTATACAGGTTGAAGTTGAATATTAGTAATGCCTTTCGGATATGGTCAGCATTGCCAAAATATGCTTTGACTAAAGAATCTGCTATTTTCTTATCTATGATAAACCTATCAAAAAAGAGCAGCATTCTTTGTCTCCTCTCTTCATTTTTGTTAAGATAAGAAAAAAGCTCCAAAAGAAAGGAATGGGTGCTGTATGGAAACAATAAGGTTAAACACAGGCATTGAACTGCCGATTATCGGCAGCGGGACAAATACTTTTGGTAAGGAAAATCGTGACTATATGGGTAAAATAAACGGAGATACCACTGAAATCGAGACAGCGATTACTGCAGGCTATCGTCATTTTGACACGGCAATCAGCTATCGAAATGAATCTGTGGTTGCCTCTGGAATTGCTAAAAGCGGTATTCCCCGGTCAAAATTTTTTATCACTTCAAAGCTGCCGGGAAAGCCAGAATATACATCGAATGAAGCTGCTGTTCAAAAAGGTGTTGAAGAAAGCCTACGTACGCTGAAAACAGATTATATTGATTTGTTTCTGATTCATCATCCTTGGAATAATCCGGAAGAAATTACTTCGGTATGGAAAGTACTGGAGAAGTATACTGATAAGGGTGTATTGAAAGCCATTGGAGTTTCCAATTTTAACGAAGAACAGCTGAAACATCTACTTGATCATTCTCGCATTAAGCCTGCTGTTAATCAGATCGAATCGCATCCAGGTCTCTGGAATGATGACATTATCGCTTATTCTTTAGAAAACAACATTGTTCCCGAAGCGTGGGGGCCTTTAACCAGAGTCAGTCCTGAAGCCAAAAAAATACTGACTTCAATTGGTGAAGAATACGGTAAAACATGGGCTCAGATTATTTTACGATACCAGCTGGATCGCGGAGTAGTCGTTATTCCCAAATCTCATAATGAAGAACGGCAAAAACAAAATCTTGACTTGTTTGATTTTGAACTGACTGAAGAACAGAAAAATAAAATTGCACAACTTTAGGAACTGTCTGAAAACTCTAGTGGCGAGCATTTTCGTAATTTCCATAGATTTCATCATCACAAATCCTCACTTATTGCCAGTCCCACTGGTGCAGGAACATCTAGTGAGATGGTATGCAAAGCTCTGATAGAAAAATGACATTAGTGGTTATTCGCTCCCTAGCCTTTGCCTTGGAGTGTTTGACCGCTTGGATTTTTTATTTGTACCACATGCATACCCCCATTATTTTTATCTGATAATTCTTTCGCTAGATGAAGGACATCGGTTAACTCTAGACAATGATCTTTTCCGCTACTTTCTTTCTCTGCGAAGAGAATGTCGCAATCACTTAAAGCAGATTTTTGAACCTCTATTCCAATCCTCTTGGCTGGAAACTCTTGCATAACCAATTTTGACTTTATCTAACTTTTACTAGTAGATTTGATATCTTCCCTACTAGTATACTTTGAAATCCACTGTCTTAAAACACTGTGGGAAGAAATTGAGAATGTTTCAATCACCTCGTTGAGTGATTTCGCATTATCTACAACTGCTTTGACTGCGCTAATTTTGAGTTCCTCTGGATATCTTGTCCAAGTCTTAAGTTCTTCAAGACGTTCAACTCCGCCTGCTTCATATTTACGAATCCAGTCTTTCAAGGTCTCATTTGCCACACCAATTCTTTTAGCCTCTGCATTGGTAGATAACCTTGACTGAAGGACCTGATGAACGGAGAATAATTTTTCTTCTACACTAAATTTTACTATCGGCGCATACAAAAACTCCCATCATAGTAGATTAGAAATTTTGTTTTTTCTAGTGTCTACTAGGTTGGGAGCATACCAATTCAACGAGTCAGCCTGTTTGCTTTTTCGATTTTATTTTTGAATTAAACTGATTGAATATACTTCGTTTAATTATGAATTACTATGTCTGTTTTTAAAATAGTCAGCTGTATCCTGCTCATCCTGCTTCAGCTGTTCAATCAGCTGTTCAGCTCCATCAAATTTTACCTGGTCACGCAGGTAATGATTCCAACGAACAACAACCTGCTCCCCATAGATGTCCTTGTGGAAATCCAAAATATAAACTTCCACAGTCAGCTCGCGCCCGTCACCAAATGTATCATTATGACCGATTGATCCCATTCCAACATACCAATGTTCACCGATTTTAATCTGTGTGGCATATACCCCGATACGAGGCAGCCGAACAGTGCTTTTCACACGAATATTCGCAGTAGGAAATCCAAGCAGCCGTCCTCTAGCATCTCCATGAACAACTGTACCTTCAATTTCATACACATAGCCCAATAAATCAGCAACTTCTTCCATATCCCCAAAATCCATCATTTCCCGAATTCTGGTAGAGCTGATTTTTTCTCCGTCCATCTCTTCACGCTGAACAGTTATGATATCAAAACGTTCTTTGGCATATATCGGAAAATGCATCACATCAGCGATTTCTCTTGGTCCATACGTATAATCAAACCCTGAAACAGCTACTTTAGCATGCAAATCAACAATATACTGATCTACAAAATCCTGTGGTTTGAGATGCGCAAAATCAGAAGTAAATTCAATAACATAAAGGATATCAGTCCCCAAAGCAGCCATTCGTTCTTCTTTTTGTTTAAGACTAGTCAAATATTTCATTTCATTTGGCTTTACTTTTTGAAATACAATGGAGGGATGCTGATTAAATGTCATGACTGCCAGCTTCAAACCTCTTTCATCTGCAATTTTTCGGCCTGTTTCAATTACCTTTTGATGTCCCTGATGAACGCCATCAAAAAAGCCTAATACCATTACCACATTATCAGCAGGTATCTGTGCCGGATCATAGGGGTGACGAATGGAAACAATTTTCATAAGACAAATCTTCCTTCTATTTAATTATTTCTAAGTACTTTACTTGGCTTTAACAACTCTTTTTTTTCTGGATGCTGTTTATATAAACTGACTACCAAATCTTGATAATACAGCGCAATTAAGTCCTCAGGCATTTTATTAAGCTTCAATTCCTGAAGCGATAAAAACACACCATTTTTCACTTTGGCATAGAGCTTATCCGTCAAATCGACTCTTGGAAATTCAGCAACTGCTATCTCTATGGGCAATAGGATGTCATCAATTTTTCCCAGCTCTTTTTTTTCAGCAGTTTCTGCCAACGTTACGCATTGCTCTGCTTTCAAACCGCCGCTGGCTGTTCGAACCAGTTCAGACATATGTGCTGGAACTCCCAAAACTTTCCCGGTATCCACCGAAAGCGTTCGGACATAAGTCCCTTTGCCGCAAACAACTTCAAAGGTCCATGACTGTGTTCCCTCTTCTTTATTAAACATCGGTACGCTTGTCCGTTTGAAGGAATGAATCATCGCTTTTCTTTCCGGACGCTCTACCTCTTCACCATTTCTAGCATACTCATATAGTCGTTTTCCATTTACTTTTACAGCAGAAAACATTGGTGGAATCTGCGTGATTTCACCTGTAAGCTGCTTCATCGCTTGATCAATCTCCTCCAGCGAAAATGGCTTTGCAATAATTTCCTGTTCAACCACTTCTCCTCCGGCATCTTCCGTTGTTGTAGAAAAGCCCAGTGTAATCTCTCCCTCATAGGTTTTACCGGAATCTACCATATATTCAATGACTTTGGTTCCTTTACCAATACAAATCGGCAAAACCCCTGAAACATCAGGGTCTAATGTACCGCCATGTCCAATTTTTTTTGTATGTAAAATTTTTCGCAGTTTGAAGACACAATCATGACTGGTCATTCCTTTTTCTTTCCACAAGGGCAAGATTCCATCCATTTTATTTTTTCCTCCATTTACATGCTAACTTGGTTATTATAGCATAGAACACTTGAAGAAAACATTGTTGAAAATCTATAAAAAGCTTTCTGTCGCAAAGCTCATCCCCCAAAAAAAATTCAACATGCCTCTCTTTTGAATAATTGCTAAAACGAACATTCTTCCACAATAAATGAAGAGCCTCAGACATCTAGTGCCGCAGACTCTTCAGGTTTGTAATAGTTTACTGATTTGAATTCTTTTTTGATTTTCTCGCTGTACGCGTTTGCTGTCGGCGTTCAACTTTACGTTTCTGTTTATTGCTGGCCGAAATCGCACGATCAATCTTCTTTTTGTAGCCTGGTTTGATTTTCTTCTTCTTCTTTTTCACCAAGCCAATCAATGTTGGATCAAGCTCATCTTTTGATTTCACTCGTTTTGTACGACGGTTACGATCATAAGTTTCTACAATCTCGCCATTTTTAATTTCTTTAGGATGGAAGCTTATTCCCAACTGTTCAATCTGAGTAATCATATAATCATCAGATGGCTCGTACAACGTAATCGCTGTACCTTCCAAGCCGTTTCTTCCAGTCCGCCCTACCCGATGAATGAAAAAATCCAATTCTGCAGGAATTTCTGCATTAATTACATGTGATACACCTTCAATATCAATTCCTCTGGCAGCCAAATCTGTTGCCACAACATACTGGAATTCCAGATTCTGAACCTGACGCATCACACGTTTCCGCTCTCTGGGCGTAATATCTCCATGAATCTTCGCTACTTTCAATCCCTGTCCTTTTAAAAACTCAGTGATTTCATCCACACGCTGTTTTGTATTGGCAAAAACAATCGCCAAGTAGGGATGACCTATTGTTAGCAGCTGATAAATCAGGCGATTTTTGTCTTTTCCTTTTGTCGAAATCAGCCAATTATCAATCGTCTCAGAAATAACGGCTTTTGGTTTAATATGTTCAACGACTGGGTTCTCCATGTATTTTTTAAGGAATGGACGCAATTTTTCTGGAATAGTCGCTGAAAAAACCATCATTTGCAGATGAGCAGGCAGTCTTCCTGCGATTTGATCCACCTCTTCAAGAAAGCCCATATCCAGCGTCATATCTGCTTCATCGACAACAAAAGCAGATGCAGTATGCACTTTTAACGCTTGTTCATTAATCATATCTAAAATACGTCCCGGCGTACCAATGACCACATGAGGCTGCTGATTTCCAAGCTTAGCCAATTGACGCTGCTTATCTGTACCACCGACAAAATTTGTTACACGTATTTCCGGTTGACTAAACTGAGCGATTTGCATCGCTTCACGATAGATTTGACCAGCCAGCTCTCTACTGGGTGCTGTAATGACTACACTAACCTCATCAAGAGTCGGATCGATTTTATCCATTAACGGCAGTAAAAAGGTATGTGTCTTACCGCTGCCGGTTTGTGATTGACCTACCACACTTTTTCCTTTGTTGATTACAGGAATTAGTTTTTCCTGTACTTCTGTCGGCTCTTTAAAGCCTTTTTCTTCTAAAGCTTTCATGATAAATGGTTGAAATTGAAATTGTTCGAATGAACTCATTTTCCCCACCTCTTTTCTTTTTTTCTACGTTAGCCCTCAAGCATTATAACACAAAATCTATACTTCCTCTGTGCTTTTTTCAAACTTTTTATTTGGTGTAATTGTACTGACTGTATACGTGTGGCTGGCCCGTTCATAAAAAAACTGCCGTTGCTTTTTCAAAATTGAATAACCAATACTGAATATGAACATTAGAATAATAATCAGACTGAAAATAAACAGAATCAAGCTCACGGCTTGAAGTATTGGATTCGCTGAATTTAACCATACATCAGCATAAGAAGCATAGATACTGCTCAACTGAAAAATATAATACAGATAACCATAGCGTAAAAACAGCGCCTGAAAACTGATTTTAGCTTTCCCTTCTTCCACAATCCTGATTTTTACAATCTTTTTTCCCATAGTCTGACCATTCGTGAATGTCGGAATTAGCATAAAGACAATTAAGACAATTGGAAAAAACCAAATTCGATTGTCAGAAAGATGTACCTGATCGTCCCACATCCGATATTGACTGCTAAAGCGAGGGATTGTCGTAATAATGGTTTGAACAATACCTATTAGAAACCAGTCAATAGCGAAAGCAGACAGCCGCCTGAAAACCGTCACCTGTGCTCCTTTTCTGTATGCTTCTTCATCAATCTCTTCTCTGCTTGGCAGCAAAAAAGTAAACAAAGGAGTAATGGCATATCCAATCATACTTCCCAATGTGTTATTGATCAGATCATTTATGTCTGCCAGCCTATAAGAACGAGGATATATAAGATACAGTCCGCTAAGCTGTGTCAGCTCAAAGAACAATGACAGAAGAAAACCTGTCAGAACGACTTTTTTAAATGAAAATTTAAAATAATAGCGTAGATAAATACCTAATGGTACTAAAAGTACAATGTTGAAAAGCGGTTCAAGAACTACCCCCTGTTTCATAGCAGGTATATAAGTATTTGGATCGCCTAAAACCAAGGTTGTTTCAGTAAAAAAACGAACAACGGTATAAAACGGACGCAGTTCAATGATCTGACTGGTATAATGTGCCACTTCTTCCCTAGGCGGTAATGGCAGAATCACCAGAAAATAAGCACACAGCACATAGAATACGAATGAATATAAAATAAGTGCCCTCCAAAAAAGAAACGTACCATACTTTCGATATTCATAGATAATAAAAATAAAGGATATCGCAAATGCCAAAAAAGGAAAAATAATCAGTGCTGTCCTAATTGGTCCTGCGTAAATATACATTGTATCTTCCCCACTTTCTCCTCTACAGTCTATAGAATAAATGTACTTTTGTCATTTCTGATGATTGTTGAAAGAAAGTAATTTTTGAAAAATATACTGGTTAAAGTTATTATAGAGAAAAGGGAGGGATAGATTATGCTAAACAGCTATTTTGCATTTGGTGTACCGATATTTTTAATGATTTTATATCTTTTTTTCGAATTAGTCAGAATAAAAACAAGCATTCATTACTATATAGGATTCATTCTTTTACTGATTTCTACATTTATGACCCTGTTCAGCTTTCAGGTGCAGCAAACCCTTTGGACTTCCAACATAGATACCTATAAACTTTATGGTTATCCTCCCGAAATTTTATGGCTGCCTTTAATTATTGGTATTCTTTTAGTCATACTTAACAGCGGGCGGGGAATTAAACGGATTTATCTATTCCAACAATCGAGAAAACATGGACATCCTGAGCAAAAGTAGAGCTGTTATGAAATAGAATTGACTGACGATTAAACTACCATTTTTTTTGCTTCTAAACAATTCTATGATTAACTTGTTAAAAAAATCCTTCCACGCTGTTTAGCAGGAAGGATTTTTTTATTAAGCTTTTTTCACGAATTCAGACTTCAGCTTCATCGGTCCAAAACCATCTACTTTACAGTCAATATTGTGGCCGTCGCTGCTTTCAACCAGACGAATCCCTTTGACTTTTGTTCCTTGCTTGATAGCTCCGCTGGCTCCTTTCACTTTTAAATCTTTAATGACTGTCACCGTGTCGCCGTCTTCAAGGACATTCCCATTGGAATCCTTAACAACAAGCCCCGTTTCCTCCACTGATTCACCGGCAGTCCATTCATGACCGCATTCCGGACAAATCAACATTCCCCTATCTTCATAAGTATACGCGGACCCGCACTCCGGGCAATTTGGCAAAATATCCATTTTATCTCCTCTTTCAGTCAGTCTCCACTTGCTTCTATGCAGCGGGCTATTCGTATTTATTGAGATTAGCGCTGTAATAACTAATCCTTTTTGGTTCAAGACCCTTCTTTAAACCAATACCCGTATAAGTTTAGCTTACTTGACTGAAAAAATAAAGACAGAAATAAATTACATTTCTTGTTACTTTACTAAAATAAAAAATGCTCTAAGAGAATAATTTATCGACTACTCCAAAAATGTTCTTTTTTCAGTATATATTGCACAAGCTTATCAATTTTCTTCTTTTAAAAATGCTAATTTTTAAACAACCCTATTTTATCTGCTGTTTGCGAAATGCCTTACAGATCGCCTGTATTTCCCGATAGATGACATTGACTTCTTCCATATCTCTGGCATTTGCGCCGCTTGCCAGCGGATGTCCGCCGCCATGATGCCGCTTGGCAATTTCATTTATTACAGGACCTTTGGAGCGCAACCGTACGCGATAATAGCCTTCAGGCTGCTGAACAAAGATCCCCCATGCAAGTACTTCATCAATAGCACCAGGCAGAGCTACGATAGCTGCTGTTTGTGCATCAACAATGCCGTTTTCATTTAAAAGTTCATTGGAAATAATCACCTGAGCCGCTCCCTGCTCGTCAACAGCCAACGCTTGATAAACGTATCCGGCAAGCTTGGCAACAGATAAAGACATCTCCTCCAGCTTACGGTTAAGACCGGTCGCATCAAAAGAATAGCCTCTCAACTCAGCTGCTGTTTCCAGTGTGTGAGGCGTTGTTGCCGGATAAAGAAATCGTCCTGTATCTCCTACAATTCCCGCATATAACAATCGTGCGGCATTATCTGTCATTACCAGCTCATCTTGAAACTCATCATAAAAATCAACAATCATCTCACTACAGCTGCTGGCTTTGGTATTTATCCAAACAAGATTTCCGTAAGGTTCATCGTTCGGATGATGATCTATTTTGATTAATTTATCCCCCAAAGAATAGCGATCATCACTGATTCTTGGCGAATTTGCTGTGTCTGTAACAATAACCAGCGCATCTTTATAAATGCTATCTTCAATTTCATTCATTTCTGCTAAAAATTCAAGTCCTTCGACAGCTCCTCCCACCTGATACACTCGTTTTTCTGGATAGCTGGCACGAAGAATTTCTGCCAATCCAACCTGAGAGCCGATTGCATCTGGGTCCGGCCGCTGATGCCGATGAATAATTATCGTTTCATAGTTCTTTATTGTTGAGAAAATATCCTTTCTCACACTCATACTGCTACTTCCCCTCCTACGACCGTTCCATAACCTGACAGACAACAATGGCTTTAGCCACGATTGCATTTTCCAGATAAATTTCCACATCCAGTTTTGCGGAACGTCTTCCTAATTCCAATATTTTTGGACGGATATTCAAATCACTTTCCAGCTGAATCAGACGTAAATAATGAAGGTTAATCTGTTCAATTAGTACGTTTCTTTTCTGGTTCACGACCATTGTCCGCTGTGTTACATTTGAAATAATTTCACTTAAAACACCAAAAGAAATCGTCCCAACACTATTAACCATTTGCGGTGTTACCCGGAACTTAAAAGACGGAGTTTCAAGCTTCCCGGTTTCAGGACTCTGTTCTTCTACAGTCACAATTTCTCCTGAAATTTGATCAGAAATCGTGTCTGCGATTTGAGTTTGCCGCTGTACCAGCTGCATTGCCTTCATCACATCTTGACGGGAAACCAGACCCACCAAGGAAAAATCATCTTTGACAACCGGCATGACCTCCAGTCCGTCCCAAATCATCTGATGACTGACACTAGCTACACTCATTGTTTTCTTAACAACAATTGGTTCCTTTATCATAACTTTGTCCATCAGCATAGTATCATTTTTTCCGATTACATCCTTTGCTGTAATGATGCCCACCAGACGCATATTCTTATTTACAACAGGAAATCGGGAATGTTTCGTTTCCTCTGACAAATGCTTGTAGTCTGCTACTGTGTTGGATACTGTTAAATAATTAGTTTTTTCAAGTGTTGTATAGATATCACTGACCAGCATAATATCCTTTTTAATCAGCTGATCACTTAAAGCCCGATTGATCATAGTTGCTACTGAAAATGTATCATAAGTAGTCCGTAAAACCGGCATTTCCAATTCATCAGCCAGCTTTTCAATCTCCTTTGTTGTATCAAAACCACCAGTAATCAGGACCGCTGCGCCATTTTCCAAAGCCAATTTCTGTACTTCATCCCGGTTTCCTACAATCATCAGGGAGCCGGGAGTGATATAACGCAGCATCGCCTTCTTGGTCATAGCTCCAATAACGAACTTGTTGAGAACTTTATCTAAGCCGCCTGAACCTCCCAGAACATCGCCTTCAATGATTCGAACAACTTCACCAAAGGTTAATTTTTCAATATGCTTTTTCAGCTTACGTTCAATACGAATTGTTCCCACCCGCTGAATGGTTGAAACAAGCCCTATGTTTTCAGCATCTTTGATTGCCCTATAGGCGGTTCCTTCACTGACACCAAGATTTTTTGCAATACTTCTTACTGAAATTCTATCGCCAATCGGTAAACCTTCAATATGCTGTAAAATCTGATCATGTTTTGTCGCCATATTATCCTCCTAGAGTTCAATCATTTCACCGACTGCCAATATTTTCCCTGAGTTGTTTTTCAACTTCTGAACAAATGCTTCCGCATCCTGCTTTATTAAGTCAAACGTATTGTAATGAATCGGCACGACCATTTTTGCTTTTAAATAATCTGCGGCAATCACAGCTGTTTCCGGTCCCATTGTAAAATTATCGCCAATCGGCAGAAAAGCCACATCAATCTCATACAGCTCACCCAACAACTTCATATCTGAAAAAAGTGCAGTATCTCCCGCATGATAGATTGTCTTTCCTTCAGCCTGAAAAATAATTCCAGCAGGTTCTCCCATATACAGCTTCTGATTCTCAAACTTGTAGCAGGAGCTGTGTAACGCCGGGACAAATGTCACTCGTCCAAATGGAAAATCATATTTCCCCCCCAGATTCATTCCATGGCTGGAAAGTCCTTGTTCAGCAGCAAATTCAGCAATCTCCACTATACTTACTACTTTCGCATTATTTCGTTTCCCGACAGGAATCATGTCGCCAATATGATCATCATGTCCGTGTGTAACAAGAATTACATCTGTTTCCACTTCATCAGCAATTAAATCTGATACAGGGTTCCCGGTAATAAAGGGGTCCAACAGTATATTGGTTCCATCGTCCAGTTGTATTTCTACACAAGAATGTCCATGAAAAATCAACTTCATTATTAATTCTCCCTTCTTCACTTTAGAAATAACGATCTCTTCGTTCATTCAATCTTCTATTTAAAAGTATAACAGAAAAAAAACATTTTAGTACAGGATTGATTTGAAGTAAAAAAACATTGATTCAAAAATAACTGAGCAGTAATATTCCTGCGTATTTATTAAATAATAATATAGTATAATTTATGATAAAGAAAATTACCTGTGAGAGGTGCAGAATGAACTGCTTCTGAGACTATCTTCAAATACTCAAAGAATCAAAATATAAGAACGGAGATTTGCGAAAAAATTACGGATGACTTTCTATTCTAATTAGAGAGAATCCCTATAGAGGCATTTTTATCTGTCCATCAAAAAATCTTGGAAATACAAGAACTCATTATTGCTTGCTTTGAAGCGCTGCATATCAAATTGACTTCATATAAGAATTTATTGAATATACTAACATTAAAACCGAAAAATCTTTAAACACAAATAAGCATCGACAGAAAGCTTTTGAAAAAAAGCTGCAAAAAACCACCACATCGGGTAATGTGGTGGAAATGAAGGTTGTTATTTACTCTTGGTAGGAGTAAGTATGAAAAACCAATTCGGGATAATTGGCATAGCTCAATTCTAATATAAACCATAGAGAATCACATGAGGAATCCATATGGATTTATTAAAATTTCCATGAGAAAAGAATAGAATATATATCTTCAATGTCTAATCATATCATTTTCTACTTTAGCCCCTCTATGCTACACTTTTTATATAGATAGAAAACATTTCACTATAGGAGGAATTGATTATGTCAGATAATGGAAAAACTCGTTTTAATGAATTGTTCTCGGATAAAATTCAAGGTCCTTTTGTCACATTTGTATTGAATGTGCATGTCGCCCACCAGGATGTCAATAAAGATATTCTGGCTTTTAAGAACCTTGGAAAGTCTGCAAAAGCCCGCTTTGAAAAACGTTTCAGCGACTTTGACTGGGCACCATTTCAGGAAAAAATCGATACATTAGAAGCAGATGCAGCATTCTGGCGTAATAATACCAAAAGTCTCACTATTATATTCACCAGGGATCAAACATTTATTTATAAACAAAATGTCCCTGTAGACAATCAGTACTATGTTGGTAAGAAACCTTATCTGCTTGGCATTATCAAAGATAATCAATTTGCTCATAACTATTATCTTCTTGCACTAAACAGAGATTCCTTGTCAATTTATCTGGTTAACAATCATGAAGTATCAGCAGTCGAGCTTCCTAAAAATGCACCGACTGACATGGTAAGCACTTTAGGTGATGAATTAACCGGTGGAAACTTAAATTACTCCAGTAGAGGAAGTGCCAGTGCTGCCAATTCAGGAAAAGAAGGCGTTATCTACCACGGGGTAAACCCAAAAGACGAAGAGGTGGAAATTGACTGGACAAATTACTATCAGGCAATTGATGCCTATTTAAAAGATGCTTTTGATAACCCTAATAAACTTCCAATTTATTTATATGCATTGCCTGAGAACCAAACAATATTTAAGAAAGTAGCAAAAAATCCGTACTTTAAAGCCTCACCTTCTGTTTCACTCTCACCTGCTCAAGCTTCCATAAAAGACATCAAAGCAGGAGCGAAAAAAATTAATCAGGAGCTGGAAAATCAACAGACCCAAAATAACAATCAGCTTTTGGATAAGAAATTTCTGGATCAAATGGTAGACATTGTACCTGCAGCAGCAGAAGGTCGTCTGTCACATTTCTTTATTTCAACATCAAATTTTGTGAATGAGACAAATAAAATGACATCAAAAGAATTCGATTACCGCAAGCTTTTAAACAATACTGCTTATCAAGTGATTGAAACGGGTGGAAATGTTTTTGTCCTTGACCAGCCATCTTCACCAGATGAAAAATCACTGTTGGGAATCTTACGATATTAGAATAAGTAGGCTTAGTGAAGCAAGTCGTTGTTATTCATCAGCGGCTTGCTTTTTTATACTGCAAATTTTTTAACATTTATTATTTTAAAAAAGAGCTGTCAATGAAAGAAACTGTTTATTTTACTTTCGGCTGCTGAAGCACTAAAAAATGGGGAATATAAAAGCAAAAGAGCGATTCGCACCAGTTTAAAGTAAATAGTTCCTTTTACATCTTTTGGGCTCAATTACAAATATAATAAAAAAATAAATCCATCTCTTGAAACAACACTTGCTTTTTCATTAGACAAGTATTTATATGCAGATAGTTTCTTAAATTTCACAAAGAAATTTGATTCAATATAACAGCCATCTCCTAAATGATGAAACAAGTCTTTTAATGTATCAGGCTTGTATTCATCCTGAGAATTAATCTGAAAATTTTACTTTCTACATTCCCGAGCTACTATGTTTCGATACTTTTTAACATGTTGATTCACATCATTATAGCCCTGTCCCGAATTTGTCAGTGGTTTAACTAATTGAATTTCTTCATTCTTCATCATACATCCCCATCTCCTTCCTATAAAATAGTTCTTCATTTGTATAGTACAGCTTATTTACACATTTCTATAAAATGAAGTTTATAAATTATCCTCTGAAATTAGACGTACCCGGAATACTGGTTTGTCAGTATTCCGGGTACTAGTTAAGTATTCTTATTTCTTATTAAGGTAGATCAAATATTGTATTAGTTAGAAAATCAGGTAAAAACTATCTATTAGCTAACGAAAAATCAATCTCATCTATACAACTTGAACCCTTCCTGCTTTCAAATCTATGCAGCTCCAAGACTGCGCCTTCGGAATAGATTTCATCAATGTGATTTCTGTTTTGCTTTCATATTTATCGCTTAACATATTTGTATTATAACAGAAAAAATAACAATAGTAACAAACTTCTTTTATACTAATGAAAAATTTAATAAGTCAGCTATTCTCTATGCAAATCAAAGTTTCTGTGTTATAGTAATAGATGTAGTTTTTGTTCGGTAGTATATGTGTAGTTGTTTCATTTTAAAGTAAACATCCTCCACATTTTCACCCTTCAAGTAATTGCAAAATATTTATGGAAACATAAGGAGGATTTTTATTATGGAAACAGGTACAGTAAAATGGTTCAACTCAGACAAAGGCTTTGGATTTATCACAGCTGAAAACGGAAACGACGTTTTTGTTCATTTCTCAGCTATTCAAGGTGACGGTTTCAAAACTTTAGAAGAAGGTCAAGCAGTTACTTTCGATATCGAAGATGGTCAACGTGGCCCTCAAGCGACTAACGTTAACAAAGCTTAATTAAACCATTAAATTTCGAGCCTGACAATTTATGTTGTCAGGCTTTTTTTGTATGTGTTGAAAACCACCGGCTACGCCGGTGGTTTTCAACACATACAATCACTCCAAAATCTTTTACAGTAAAAGATTTTGGGAGAGAAGAGAAACTCCAACTTTTTTTCGGAGTTTCTCTTAAGTTGACGATGTTACATGATAGTTACCATGTTTCAGAGAGTTACAATTTTATACTACAAAAAACAGTATAAAAAGTATCAATGTTCGTACAAATCATATAGAGACTTCAACAGAGATATAATCCACAAAATAATAGTTAGATAAATGAACATATCTAAAGATTCATGGTTAAATTCTATCTCAACTTGATTATTTTTTAAATAATCTTTATTTATAATAGGGGTACCAATCTCACTTAATACGTAATTACTTTTTGATAATTTTTTTCCATTCGTACTTAAAATAGTATTAGTGTATATAATTATAGGGAATTCAATAGACTCTTTATTTGATTCCTTCATTGTAATAATTAATTTTGATTTTTCGATTGATTTTTCGAAGAATTCATTTGCATAAATGATTTTATTTCCATATAGTTTGTATGTGTCTGTGACATTCTCACCATAACTTGGTAAATAGTCTGGTGTTGTTTTCTGTACCAGTTTTAAAGCTTCCTCTTTATCTTTTGAATAGAAAGAAGCTTTTATAGACTGATCATTGCTAGTTGTCATTATCGTTTTCGGACCAGATGAAGTATAATTTTCATCACCATTCCATGGGTTTAAGGATACAAACATCAAAATAACAACTTGAAAAATACCTACTAATGCAAAAAGACTATTTAATTTATTACTATTAGAAAATTGCAGAAAGAGATAGATTGAAATAATTGTAACCGGAACAAAAAATCTAAATGGAAATTGAATTAATTTAGCAATGGAAATGTCTTGTTCAATGAGATAGCTCCAAGGAATAATACTTGTTGATAATACTAAAAAGAATAACATAATGAGAAAAAGTAGCCTCTTCTCAAACGTATATGTTTTCCACTTTATTAAAGTAACACCAAGTACAGTCATTAATATAAGAACAAGGGATATTGGATTTAAAATCCAGTAATAACTATTTCGATTAATTGTGTTCAAACTCATTGTATGATTGACAAAAGGTGCTATCAATTTATTTCCTTGAGTAATTGTATAATAGGTTGCCCATACATTTAGCGTCAACAAAAGAAACAATATAACTTCTTTAAAAATTGCAAGTAAAAACTGGAGTTTGCTGTCACTTTTTATAAAAACAGAAATAAATACAGGTATATATATCAATATTAGAATAAATGCAGAAAGTATGTGTATTTGAAAGAGAAGTGCTGTAAAAAAACCTAGTTTAAATTTAGGTACTTTATTCTCTTCCAAAGATTCAAAGATGATAGTTAGGCATAGAGGCATAATGGCTGCACCCCAACTTGAAAATCCCTGTCTCGTTGACCAGTACAGAACAGAATATGTACACATATAAAGAATTGCACCCACACAGCTTTTTTTTTGATTGAGATGGCCTCTTAAAAGAAAAACATACATGTTACAACCTGATACTATAAACAAAATCAGGTTTGACAATACTTGATAAAAAAACCAGTTTTTACTAATAAGTACCAAACTTCCTTGTAAATAAGCAATTAAAGGACTATAAAATGCATTGACAATGCGACCTGATTGCTGAAACCCATACAGAGAAATGAAATATTCAAAATTTCCACTCCTAATTTGTTCAGAAGTATCAAAAAAGCGATTAAAATGGAAAATAGTATCTGAACTAACTACCATATTTTTTGTAATCAATTGAGGTATTATAAAAATGAATGAAACTAAGATGATAGCTAGAATGCTTTTTTTATTATCAGTCAATCTATTCTTGTGTGCTTTTTTCGAATATATCATCAATAAGTTCTGCTCCCAAAAGTGATTTACTGACAATACTTATACCAATTTCATTAGCTTCATCTTCTGTAGTTTGTGGGAAATTTAAGATTATATATTCCTCTTTTGAGTTATTTATACTAAATTTAATATTAAATCCCGTCATTCTTTGTATATCATCAATTGTTTTACAAGCTACGTAATTTTTTAACATTGTCTTATCTACACTTTCTACCCAATCTTTATCCCATTGAGGTTCATCAAATAGTATATTATCAAAAGATAATTCTATATCTTTCACTTCTTTTGAGTCTTCTTCGTAGCAAATAGCCAGATTCTCGTTTTTTATATCTATCTGATGTATCATAGACTCAAAATTCGTGTTCGTATACTTTCCATTAGTTATTTCAGAAATATCTTTTTTTACAATTTCTTGTAAGTTTGGTTCAATTCTTTCAGAGTAATCTCCATATATTTCTTGAATATACTTATATGACTTTGAATTTTCTTTATATCCAACAAGAATACTTTTTTTATTCTTGTCTAAAACTACAAACTCCCCATAGTCATATGTAAATGTGAAGTTCTCCTTCTCAGATACTAACTTCATACTATCTTCATTTAACTTGGCATTAATGGAGTCTGTATTTAACTCTCCATTTTCTATAGTAAATACTTCTTTCTCTCCTTTGTTCACTATAGAATCATAGTCATAGTATAACCCGTCGTAAGAGCTCTCTTCTTTTTTCATAGGTAACGAAGAATCTTTTGCACAACCAGTCAATATTAGCAACAAAAATATGCTTAAAAATGATTTTACTTTGCTTCTCATTGCTTATCTCCTTTTTAATATGGTATTTTGTTTGTATTGAAGTCTATTTTTTTATTACATCTCTCCCTAATATGTCCACTATGTGCAGTAAATATAAAGGTTGTTTTTCTAAAATTATCAAATGCAAAATTTAATAGTTTTTCTTCTGTTTCTTTATCAATATGAGACGTATCTTCGTCGAAAATCATGATTTTTTTATTTGAAACCAATGTTCTACAAAATGAAATTATCTGCTTTTGTCCCTCTGAAAGGTTTACTCCCTTTTCATAAATTAAAGAATCTAATCCCATGCCCATGTTTTTTAAAAGATTATCTAGTATCCCGCTAGTAATTATTTTATCCAATATCCTATTATTAATTTCATGATTGTGATTATTTGAAATTATATTTTCATATAGGGTTCCAGAAAAGACAGTGGTGTCAGACGGAGTGTACTCGATTAAACTTCTGACATCTTTAACTGATAAATTCTTCAACTCATTATCTCCTACTTTAAAAGATCCTACGTAGTCAGAGTTTACTTTGTCTAATAATTTGAAAAATGTACTCTTGCCTGATCCATTTCCCCCGCTAATAAAAATTTTATCTCCTTCTTCTATGTTAAATGATAAATTTTTTAGTATTGGATTATTTCCATATGAAAAACTGAGATTATCTAATGTTAAATCATATCTTTTTGAATCAATGCTTGTATCATCATAGTTTTCGGAATTTGCCTTTTCATATTCCAAAACTCGTTCAAATGATACTATAAATTGTTGATATTCTTTTTGAAGAGAAAATAAATTCATAATTGGTACTATGAATAAACTCATTAATGATTCAAAGGCTATAAGTTCTCCTAATGTTAAATTACTGGTAGATATCTGATTCATACCACTCCATAAAACTAAAAGCATTCCAATTTCTTGTATATTATTTGTAAAATAATTGAATGTACTTTCTAAGATACCATAACTTTTTCTAGAGCTTATAAACTTATCTGATAATTTGAGTAATTTACCAAGGAATTTACTTTCTAATTGTGAAGTTTTTATTAATTCGATTAAACTTATACTTTCACTGAAATTGGACATAACGCTCGCATCATACTCCATAAGTTCTCTTTGTTTTCTGTAAAATTTAGGAATTATTATAAATGAGACTAAAGAGTATAAAAAAACAATGCCCATAACTATCAAGAATAGTTGTCTATTAATAGAAATTAATGCTACTCCACTAACAAATATCATTGTAATATCCGACAAGAATTTTGTTATAATTTTTGAAAAGAACATACTAATATTTTCTAAATCGCCTAATCTGGTCAACGAATCTCCCGATTTTCTAGAGTTAACGAATGGAACATGTAAAGAAAAAAATTTAACCAAAAAATTTTCTCTTAGCGTACGTTGTAATTTCATATCAGTATCATTTAAAAGAATATCAGTTAAGTAAGAAAGGATATTTTTGAATAAATAAAAACAAATGAGTAATAGAAAGAACTTCTCTTTGTTTACAACGATTACTCTAAAAAGACTAATTGTTGTATTAAGTTCTGCTGAAATAAAGTTGTCTATAACTATTTGGTAAGATTTAGCCCCAATTATTGATAGTAAAGATATAAATAGAATAAGTGCTGATATGACTGTAAGTCTCTTTTTATATGGACTTATTAATTTAAATAATAGATTTATACTAACTTTTGCATAGATTTTTTTTGATTGTTGTGAATTATCAAATGCAATAATATTATTTGTCCAAACTTTTTCAAATGACGATTGACTCTTTACAGCTTTTCCTGATGCAGGATCAAAAATATACACTTTTCCATTTGTTATTTTTCGTACAACAACAAAATGAGATAACCCATCAGATTTTTCTATATGTGCTATTATTGGATAGCTAATTTCCTTATTTTTAAACGCTGTTTGTAAATCATCCATATCTCCATTTAACCCAGTTGCTTTAATTTCAAAAAGGCTAGCAGCTACTATTATATCTTGAATTGAAGATCCATATATATTCTTATTGATTCTATTTTTAACTTCATATAAAGAAATCTTATTTTTTAATATACTCAATACAGTAGCTAAAGCAGCGGCACCACAGTCCGTCTCATCATATTGAAGGAAATATTTACTCACTATGACAACCTCCTATAACTATTATGATTGTGTGCTAATAACTTAGCAATTATGACTATCGCAACAAAGCAAAGTACAATAGTTACCCCATATAATGATAAGAATTCTTTTGTAGAAAGCCCCATTAACTCAACTATATTTTCATTAGTCAATATAACCTTATCCAACCTATTATATGAGGGTATTTCATAATCTTTTGGACTGACATTTGAAAAAGTTTTTAAAATAAATAGATAAAATCCTCGAAAGTTCTTAGCGGCTAAAATACCTAAATTGCCCCCAACATATAACAATAAAGATTCCAACATAAAAACGATTGAAATTCTTTTTAATATTAATTCTCCATTTAGAACTTTCAAAAGTATGTAAATATTAAAAATGATAAATAATAATAGAGATATTATAAACACTGGTATAGCGAAATCTCCTAGAATTTTAAGTTTTTTGTACCTATCAGATGCTTTAATAAGGGTTACATAAGGATATGTGCTTAAAATTTTGGAAATTTCTTTTTCGAGTCTAGATACATTGATATCTTTTGATGGGATAATATTGATTTCATAATTTTTTTCTTTTTCCAAAATGTTTATAATGTCGCTTTTGCCTTTTATTTCTACTCCATACGGGTCTATTATGCCTTTATAGTTATCAGGAAATGCATTAACTTCTTCCGTTAAAAGAGACGTTCTTATATTTTTACAAGTCTCATTGGAAACATATATACTACTATTTATCATCTCTTTATTAAATTTAGATTCTTCACTGTTTTCACTGATTGCTGAAAATTTGTTAGGTTCAAATATTCCAACAATTTCTAATTGGATAGTTACTTCACTATGTCGATTAGGGCTATCAATCTCATGAATTACCGAATCTATTTTGTATAAGTCTCCTAGTTTCAATCCATATTTTGAAGCATACTCCATGGAAACTATAGAAGCTCCCAAATCCTTATTTAACTCTTCTTCTGAAAGTGTTCTTCCTTTGACAATATTAACTTTTTCTATAACAAAATCATAAGAAAATCGCTGATCCATGCCTACCATTTTAATTGTATCTGGATATTCTAGATTGTTATGATCGTCAGACTCGATTTCAAGATATGCTGGGATACTTAGGCTAAAAAAAGATATATCATTTCTCTTTTTTAAATCTTCTATAGTTTTTTCAGTGGGAAGAGTTGTTGTAATTGTATACCCTGTAGCATAATCCAAAGACATCTTATCTAGATTCTGAATAATTGACATTTTAGGACCAATGATGTTATCCACAGCATTATAGAACTTTATATTTCCGAAAGTGATACACAATGCAAAGACAATTAAAATAATCATTATAAATTCAATTGATACATATATGAGGCTTCGTCTTTTTATATCCATAAGCACTATTCTCCTTGTTGCATCTTATTTTCTCAGAGTATAGGTGTATAAATGATTCTGTTATAAAACTTGAAACCCAACACTCTTCCATTTTTCTAAAAAAATTAAAAAAGCCGACAAATCGGCTTTTATATTACTGAAAAAATAGTTGGAAACTTTTTTCCTAAGCTACCCAAGTATTTGTATGACCATAAGTACGTCTATGCTCATTCATTGCCGCATTAGCAGTGCCAAAAAATATATGATAGGCACTTACAAAAGTATTTCCTGCCCAAGAACTATGATAGTTGTTTTTACATTTCCAATGATAACCACCAACAATTTTTTCATTTTGTTTAACTGTGAGTTCTTTCAAAGTAATCACCTCCTAAAAAATTATTTATTACAAATAAACCATATCATATCATTTAATTAATTTCAACATAAAAAAAGAATATTCAGCCACTTAGAGTTGCTCAACACTTTCATTGTATTGTTTTATTGATTTATAATAAGCATTTCCATAGAATAACTAAATTTATTTTAGTGAAAAGTGTGATTTGACACTTCAAAAAGAGACCTACAAAATCAAAAATGTAGGTCTTTTTTCTGTTAGTCACATTCTATTATGCTCTTCTATCCTTCCTATACCGACTAATAAACACACCCACTAATATAAACAAACCACTTAATAATGCCGATACTGAACTTGTTTCGTTCATTTTTGGTAAGTCTTTATCAGTGTTTGAGCTAGTATTATTGTTTGATTGGTTAGAGCCACTAGACTTATTTGTAGAGCCTTTTGAGCTGTCGTTATTTGTTGCTGAGTCACTGGAACTTGTATCTGTTACGCCATTGCTTGTGTCTGCGCTATTTCCAGTGCTTGAATTATTACTGTCATAAGTTCCACTGTTTGAGCTGCTAGTATCTGTGATATCCTTTTTCTTTAGATTGCTAATAGCAGTTTCTAAATCAGACAAGGCATTATCAATTTCTTTTTGAATGCTGTCAGGATTAGCTAGAATGTCTTTAGCTTTCTGCAATGCCTCTTCTAATGCTTTAGTGGTTTCGTCTGCAAAACCGCCCTCAGTCAGTTTAGAGTCGCCACTTGTAACGGCTTCTTCTAGCCTGGTGGTGTCTGGTGTTGGATTTTCGAAGTCTTTTGTTACGGTAACTTCAAAGAAACCTTCTCCATATACACTTGGTTTCAAAATTCGTTTTCCTACGCTGCCAAAAGTGACAGTTCCACCATTAATGACATCACTAGGGTCAGAACTAACAATTGCTCCGTAGGCGTTTGGGAAATCTAACAGTGTTTCAGTATTTTTAGAGGTATCGTTGTAATACACTGTCTCTAAAAATTGATATATTTTTGACTCCCCAACTTTTGCAGTCGCTTCACCGACCACCTCGATGGAAATATCAAGTGTTTTTAATTGGTTACTGTATTGAAAAGCAAAAATCGTGTTATCTCCAATAATTTTAGTTGATTGGTATCCACCATTTTAATGGTGTAGGTTACGGTTTCTTCTGGTTGACTGTCATTGATTTCATATTGTGAAATTTTTAGTTCTTTTGTAATCTCAGAGTAGATAGTGATTGCCATATTGTAATAATCAAACATTCTATCTGGGACATACGTATGAAGGCATCTTTTGAAGAGAAAATCACACACTTAAAGCAAGTCATTCGACATATTCAAGCAGAGCTTGAGGAACAGCGAAACAAACGAGATATCGTAGCGCCATATTTGAACACTTTTCTTGAATATAAGAATGTGAAACAATTAAATCGAGCCATGTTAGTTGAGCTTGTGGAAAAAATTTCTATTCATGAGGATAAAAACCTAACAATTGAATTTAAGTTTGGAGATATCTACGAACAAATCGCTAACAAGTAGTAAGCACCTAGATATGAGGCAAGAACTATATACCTTGCCTCATATTCCTCTTTATGTTTCACTCCCATTACGTCCTAATAATCCATAAATCTTACCTGTTTCAAAAGTAAAGCCAGTACTTTCCAATACGGTTTTCCCATCAAATCCTTTAGTTACATTATCTAAAATCAGCTTCATTTTTTTCTGTCCTTTCATAAACAACTTTCTCCAACAGCTAACAAACATGTATACAAAACAATCTTACTCTATCTATGCTCAGTTATACACAATTTTACAAAAAAATATTTATTAAATCATCTACACAGCTTTTGGCCGTATCCTCAAAAAAGAAACCTGAAGAGAAATTATTTCCGTTCACCTTTCAGATTCCCTGCTAAATCTTTATATTTTACTTATTTTCAGCTTTTTCAAGATAAGATATATTTCCGATAGATTCTGCATCGTTCCAAAATTATATTGAACGTGGTATCGCTGCTAATTATCAGCGATCACTTGATTACAAACAAAAAACAGTAAAGGAATACCAGACTGTCTTTAATGATACAATTAGTTGGGCGCTGGAAACGATAATTGCTTAGAACCTTTCAACCACTTCTAAAGCTGAAAAATCCATGAAGCCAGACAATAAAATTTCTGAACTCACGGATTTTCAACTAAATTTTTTTATGCTTTTGCCCTGTCCAACACCGTCTCCCTTTCAATCAATGTATGCGGAATCAGGACTTTCTGCTTCATTGCCTGCGGAGCTTTAAGCTGCTGAATAAACTGTTGTACCGCTATCCTTCCAAGTTCTTCCGTGTGAATATCAATAGAGGTGATATAAGGATGAATCAGTGTGGTGAAAATTGAGTTATTAAAGCTAATCACCGATAAATTATCCGGCACCGTATAGCCATACAAATTAGCCAGCTGAATTACACGTAAGGCAAACATATCATCAATAGCCATACAGGCTGTCGGCTTCAACTTTTTCAACGTTTCTTCAAATTCTATATAATCACTCGGCTGTTTCAACACTGCATAAGGAAATGGCTCTAAACCAGATTCTTCCATTGATTTTTGATACCCATAGCAGCGTTCCTGAAACACATTTTCTTTCTCATAATTGGTCACAAATAAAATTCTTTTGTGACCTTTATCAATCAAATATTGCGTGGCTGTTCTTCCCAGAAGCTGATTGTCATTATCCACACAACTGGTGCCGTTGCTGTATTGATAGGGTTGACCAATCACCGTATAAGGGATGCTCTGTTCAACCAGATACTGTAAGACCGGATCATTCTTTCTGACATACAGCAGAATAAAACCATCCACTCGTTTTTGTTTATACATCAGCTGAACATTTTCCAACAGTTCTTCCTGCGTCTCACCCGAAGCAAATGAGATAGTCACATTCTGCTTCCCCGCCTCCTGATTCATAGCCGTAATTGCTTCCAGATAGAAAGGATTGCTCTTCCTGTCATCAGAAGATAAAACAGGGAAGACAACGCCAATTGTATTGGAAAATTTCTTCGCCAGATTTTGCGCTGAGGCATTTGGAACATACCCAAGCTTATCCATGGCTTTTCTTACACGCTCTTTCGTCTCTTTTGAAATACTTGGATGATCCTGCAGCGTTCTCGAAACAGTTGAAGGCGCCACCCCTACTTCTCTGGCTACATCCTTAATTGTCACACTCATAGTTCTTCCCTCTTTATTATTATTGAAGAATCATTCATTATTTATAGAAAATTCTGTCATTATCTTAATAAGAATAAATGCAAACGGTTGCTTTGTCAACACTAATAGATTTGAGTTTACCCCCAATTTTTGAAATTAATATAGAAGATTCTTGAACTAACGGTATTTCGAAGCGTGTTTCATTTATTTACAAAACAGCTTCGACAACGACTAATATAATAAGATTGTTAGCGAAAAATATGGAAATTCAACTAATAGAGACTTTCCGCTTCTGCTTTGACCGTATTATTTTCTTTTTCTATTAATTCTGAGAAGAACAGCTCTGCTTCCACTCCATAGTGATCGCTTATTATCGGGGTTCCTCGTCCATCAAAAAGAACTTCACAGGCTTCGGCATAGAAATTTTCATCATTGAAAATGTAGTCCATTCGCAGCTGCTGCTGATTACCGGACCAGCCATCTATTGCTTTAGATACAGTAAATCCACTATTCGTTGTATCCGTAGCTGCATAACTATCTAAAAAGCTTTTAGTTACTAACTCATACCCTTCCTGCTGATACTCAGCTGGATTATTAAAATCACCCAATAAAAGTTTTGGACACTTGATTTTATCCAATAATTTAAGTGTTTGCCCCCACTCGTATTGGAATCCCTTCGCTGTTTCTTCTGACCACCAGGAATAGTGACAGCAGATTGCTAGAATCTCTTGTCCATCTAAAACGGTTCTGCCCAGAAGAAGCTTTCTCGTCCGATAATCAGAAAACTCTTTTTCCTTTGAAACAATAGCCCCTTGAGCCTTAACAGGTACTTTAGAAAACAGTGCCAATCCTTCATGATATTGCCCATACCCCAGATGCACAGGCATCCATGACCAGTAATAAAAAGTGCCCGCCGTCTTTAGTTTTTCTGCAAGAAGAAAAGCAAAGTTGTCTTCATGAATCGTATACTCCGCAAGAGCTCCTGTATCAAAATAAGCGTCTGTTTCAACAGTTTCCGAAGAAGTCAGCTGATTAACCTCCTGCAATGCGATCAAGTCATAATCTCTTTCAAGGATTACTTTTGTCAGTACTTCGAGTTTTTCCAAAGGCTTTGATTCCATCCAGCTGTGTGTATTTAAGGTCATTACCCGCATCAATTCAGTCCTTTCTTTTTTCCAAGCTGCTGCGACTTTCATTGAATTATTAAAAATATCACAGTATGCCGCCTCTACTGTTTTACAATAAAACACAGCATGCATAACAAAAAATCAAAAAATCAATAATTCTTAATTTTCAGGTTCCTATTAAATTTTATATCTAATTCATACTGTTACGGAGCCAATCACTGTTTTTCCTGATTGCCTCCCCTTTTTATCCAGTGTAAATTTTTGAACTTTTTCACTGTTGGTAAAGACGACAATTATCGTAATTCCTTTCCCTTCAGCCTTGATTTTTGCCAAGTCGGCGTGCGCTATTTTTTCTCCTGCTGTCAGCTTCTGTCCAATCTGAACAAAGATTTCAAAAGCTGGTTCTTTCATTTCAACGGTATCCAAACCCATGTGAATCAGTACTTCCAAGCCTTCTTCTGTTTTCAGTCCGATCGCATGTTTTGTCGGAAAAACACTGACTACTTCTCCATCTATTGGTGAATAGACGGTTCCTGATACAGGTTCGACCGCAAAGCCGTTGCCCAGCATCTTTTGTGAAAATACTTCATCAGGTACTTCTTCGATTGAAATCACTTCACCGTCTGCAACAGCTCTCAATTCTTTTATAAGCCCTGAAGCTTCTTCGGTATGGCTAAATACACCTGTTGCTGCCTTAATAAACTCCTGTTCAAAATCAGTCTCAGGAATCTTGACACCTGATTCTAATAAATCTTGAATATCCGACTTCAGCACATCCGCTTTAGGTCCATAAACTGCCTGTACACCATTATCTTTCAAAATCAAGCCCATTGCACCGGCTTTTTTCCAATACTGCTCATCTCCGACTTTCTCTTGATCTTTCACGGAAACTCTCAATCTTGTCATACACGCATCAACATCCGCAATATTTTCACGTCCACCCAACAGATTTACTATATTGATGATTTGCTGATCGGCGTTCATTACTGTCCCGTCAATATTTGAGCTTTCAGTACCTTCATTTTCATAGTTGCCGCTTCTGCCCGGTGTCGCAAAGTTGAATTTTTTAATCATAAAATTCGCTGCAAAATAAGTAATCACACCAAACAGCACTGTGACAACTACAAAATTAACCAAATCCATTCCCAGTCCAGCTTTAATTGTAATCGGCGTCCGTGTCAGTAACTCAATATTGCCAAATGAATGTACTCGGAGAGAGACAATATCCGCCATGGCAAAAGCCGCACCCTGAATCACAGAATACACAACATACAACGGAACTGCCGCAAACATAAACATGAACTCCAGCGGTTCAGTTACACCGGTCAGGAAAACAGCTAAAGCAGCGGAAACAAACATAGATTTGTATTTGTGGCGTTTTTCTGCATCAACATTTCGATACATTGCCAATGTCATCCCCATCAAAATTCCGGATGAACCGATCATTTGCCCGACTTTAAAACGGGCCGGTGTCCAATTTTCCAAAACATAAGCATACTGACCGGCATCACCAGCATCTTTCAAGTTAACTAAATCAGTTGCCCATGCCAGCCACAACGGATCTTGGCCGAATACCTGAGTTCCCGCCTGCGCTCCCGAGAGGATTTCATAAGTGCCGCCCAACTGCGTATAATTAATAGGGATCGTCAGCATATGATGGAGCCCAAATGGCAGCAGCAAACGTTCCAGCGTTCCATATAAAAACGGTGCAAGGACAGGAGCTGTTTCCTGTGATTGAGCTATCCACAAGCCAAAATTATTAATCCCTGCCTGAATAGTCGGCCAGATTACTGCTAAGAGCAGTGATACCAGTACAGACCAGATAATTACCACAAATGGCACAAAACGTTTACCATTAAAAAAGGACAGAGCATCCGGCAGCTTGCGGTAACTGTAGTATTTATTATAGGCTGCTGCTCCGACAAAGCCGGCAATAATTCCAACAAAAACCCCCATATTCAATGCAGGCGCTTCCAGTACGCTGGTAAAGAATCCTTTCACCATAATTTTTGTTCCAAATAACGTGTGAGTAAAAGCGTCTTCATTATTCAGCGTATCTGAAGTAACCCCAAAAATAGAACCTGTTATTCGATTAATCAAAATAAATGAAATTCCAGCAGCAAAAGCACCGCCTGCTTTTTCTTTCGCCCAGCTCCCGCCAATGGCTAATGCAAAAAGTATATGTAAATTGCCGATAATTGCCCAACCGATGTTTTCGATAACACCGCCTGTAGTGACCAGTGCTCCAAGATCAGGATTAATTAACGGAAGTGATTTTCCCAGACTGATCATGAGTCCGGCAGCCGGCATCACTGCTACAACGACCATTAAAGCCTTTCCAAATTTTTGCAGAAATTCAAAATTAAAATATTTTTTCACATTCTCCCACCTCTTCTTTAATAAACACACGATAATTGCTTAAGACATTAAAAATGAACAGTAATTATTCGATATCAGCGCAACCGTTTTCGTTATTAATTATATATCTTGCTTTATAAAAAGTAAACAACAACACGATTTTTCTTTTAAAAACCATTAAAACAACTGGAATCAACGATTGGAAGGCTATTTTTTAAAAATTGACAACGAAATCGTTTGCACTTATTATTAAAGTAGAGACTGAGATAATGGAAATTTAACAAAAAAGGAGGTATGCTTTTTTCAGCTTAAACTGTTAAAGAGGAGTTGGATTCTATCTTGCCACTGCTCTGTGCAGCAATTTCTCACGATGAGCAAAGCAGGTTTCCATAAGTAAATCCAGTAATCAGCAGAATGCATCAGTGACAGAAATAGAACAAACACATTATAGAGGAGGAATCATCCTATGTTTCAAGGCGTACTATTTGATTTAGACGGCGTCATAACAGATACAGCCGAATACCACTATCGTGCCTGGAAAAAACTGGCTGATCAGTTGGGAATTACCATTGACAGAAAATTTAACGAAAAGCTTAAGGGGGTCAGCCGAGAAGATTCACTTGCGCTGATTCTAGCACATGGAGATCAGTCTGACCGCTATACGGCAGAAGAATTTGCGTCCTTGGCCAAAGAAAAAAATGACAACTATGTAACGATGATTCAACAGGTATCCCCCGCTGATGTCTATCCCGGAATATTGGACTTGCTGAAAGAACTGAAAAAAGCAGGAATCAAAATTGCTTTGGCTTCTGCCAGTAAAAATGGTCCAACGCTTTTGGATAAAATGAAGCTTTCAGACTATTTTGATGCAATTGTTGATCCTGCATCCGTTGCAGCCGGGAAGCCCGCTCCGGATATTTATCTGGCTGCTGCACAGCAGCTTGGTCTGGAAGCAAAAGACTGCATTGGTATTGAAGATGCACAGGCCGGTATTGCATCAATCAAAGCAAGCGGCGCTTTGCCGGTGGGCATTGGAAAAACAGAAGATTTAGGCACAGACATCCCCTTGGTTGCCACTACAAAAGAATTAACGTTTGATTATTTAAAACAGGTTTGGATAGAAAATAGATAACTGTCTAAATCATCTGTTTCAGAGTTAATTTTTTATAGAAAACAGAACTATGACATAGGTCCATAGAAAAACACCAATGAAATACCTGAAAAAGGTTCATTTCACTGGTGTTTTTTAGCAAAAGAAAAGGGTTGCCATTCCAGACATTTCACCAAAACTAGTTTTAAGCACCTTATTTTCATAACCATTGCGTTGATTTCCGTGTTCTTTGTCTTATTTTAAATGAGTGTCATAGCCTAAGTACTTCGTTAGCTCTCCCAGCAGTATCTTTTCAAACAACGGACAAAACGTGTCTTTTAGTGTTTCCTGCATATCCTCAACGGATTCAGGTTGGTAAGATTTGTAAACATTCAGAATGGATTCAGCCAGCTTTACGGGGACATGATTCTGTTTCTTTTTCGCCATGGATTCATCCCCTCTCTCCTTTATTGCATCGTAAAGCAACCTCATTCCCAGGATAGGGGTTACTTACACGATTTTTTTACACTCTCCGCTTAAACGTAAAAAAAGATAAGAGAAGACTCTTAGAGTTATCTCCCATCTTTTTTAAATTACTGCTATTAACAATCTCTCAAATAAAATTATTCGCTGACTGTCACTGTTCCTGTTACAGATGAATCATTTTTAGTTACGTCTGCTGAATCTTGATATTCTTGTGTTTCAAACACAACGTTACCTTCAACTGTTGCTCCGTCTAAAACAAAGCCATTTGCTTTAACAACGATATCACCTTTCACTGTACCGTGAACGATATTGAAGTTTTCAGATTCTACAGTCAATGTTGGAACTGTAATTGTGTATTCTGCAGTCACATTACGATCTGCATCTTGAGAATACAATGCCAGTTTTCTGTAGATGTCGCCGCTTTCTTCCCCTTTATCATGGAATTCTCCGGCAACTGTTACATCAGACTCAAAGGTTACATCACTTGTTGCTGCGATAAGCCAGTTGCCGTCTGCTGACAATGCTGCTTCCAATACTGCAGGATCATCACTGATTGAAGCAGTTGAAACCACCTCTGCACTGCTGCTTGTTGAGCTTACTTCTGTTGTTTCTGAAGTTGATGTTGAGTCGCTTGAAGTATCATTATCTGCTCCACATGCTCCCAATACCAAAGTTGCTACTCCTGCTAAACCTACTAATGCTAATTTTTTTGATAACATATTTCTATTCTCCCTTTCTTTAATCGAAAAAATTATATCATGTAATACGAATGAATCCAAACAAAAAGCTCAAAATTTAAATAACAATTCAACTGTAAGAAAAGCTGTATGCCAGAGTATAAAATTTACTTTTAAATTGCTTTTACGCATCGTATCTTGACATATTAAAACGTTGAAATAAACAAAGCTGCTTACAATTGCTTATTATCTTGAAAACTTGAAAAACTTCTAAGCTATTTTTTATATGACGAACAGAAAAATAAAACGAACCTTCCAAAGTTTTCTGAAAGATTCATTTATCCGCTTATCCCTACATAAATTTACTTCATTCTGTTCTTCCTTTCATGATTCAACAGCCAGCGTTTTCTTTCCAGCCCACCAGCATATCCGCCAAGCCCCCCTCCGGTTTGAATCACCCGATGGCAGGGAATGATAATTGCCAGCTGATTCGCTCCATTCGCAGTCCCCACTGCTCGAATAGCTTTAGGGTTATCTATTTTTTCTGCCAGCTCCTTATACGTCGAGGTTTGCCCTGGTTCAATCAACTGCAACTGATGCCAGACATCTTTTTGAAAATCTGATCCCATTAAAGTGATGGGTGTTTTAAATGTTGTCAGCACTCCTTTAAAGTACAAATCCAGCTCTCTTTTGATTTGCTCTGAGACCGCTGTTTTTCCTGGAATGATCTGGGCACTGAGCCGGTTTCTCAACCGTTCAATTTCCCGTTCCAAGCCGCGGCGATCGACAAACTCCAATAAGTAAAGAAATTCATCATCCGCTATACTCATCATCGGACCTAAAACAGTATCCACCCAATCTGCATACAATACTTTCATTGCCTTCGAAAGAACAGGTTTTCTTCCCATAATTTTTGTAAATGCATCATGAAATCCGCTGGTGGACTCATAGCCCATATCCAGTTGTGTATCTATAATTTTTTCGCCATTCTTGATTGTTTTCATTGCGATCCCCATCCTTCTTGCTCTGGCATATTGTACAAATGTCATTCCATACACCTTTTTAAATTGTCTTCTGGCTGTCGCAGCGTGAATCCCAAGTGCTGAAAAATCGCTGTCCTTCCAACGCTTTTCCGGCTGGGCTTCTACCAAATCCACCATTTTCTGAACCGTTTCAGGGATCTCACGAGGAAATGATAATGGCCTGCACCGTTTACAAGGTCTGAAGCCTGACAAAAGTGCTTCTTCTGCTGTTTCATAAAACTGACAGTTGTCATATTTAGGTTTGCGTGCTGGACAAGTGGCATGACAGAAAACACCTGTCGTTTTAATTCCCGCGAAAAAAATCCCATCATATTCTGTTTTTCGTTCAAGCAGCGCCTGATAAAATTCTTTTCTTACTGCTTCTTCGGTAATCATCTAAATTCCTTCTTCCTTTTTCCATTCAGCTTCTCTGCCTTTGCTTTTTCCTTCTATATTGTACTGTTGCCGAAAAAATAGAATAGCTGACTTTTGTGATTGATGCTGAATTAATACTGAATCCTTTATTACACTTAGTTAGTATACCTCTTCCTATTTGGGGACGCTTCCGAAAAATGAACATTGAATTTTTTCTTCCTATGTTCTGTGAACCCATTTTATTGATGATTTAAGAATTGGTTAAGAAACAGCTGGTACAGGAAAGATATTGAAAGAAACGGAGCAACTCCAAAAAAAGAGTAGACATTCATAAAATACAGTACAAGAAAGAGCGAATAACTATAAATGAGCCTATCTTACTCATTAAAAAATGAATCGAAACGCTTAGGAAAAGAGCATGCATTGAGGACTGTCTCATCAACAATCAAAAAAGGAGATAATTATAGATTAAATTGAATGTAACGATTCAGGAAAAACAATGCTTATGAAACGAATTACTGGTCTTTCCAGAGAATCCGGCGGCAAAATCATCTTAATGGGAAAAAGTAAAAAAAGCTGGCTACGCAAAGCTGTCTGCTTACGAAAACATGAAAATCATCTGTATCCAGAAAGGGATTCATGATTATTCAATGATTGACGAAATGCTGCAGGTTATTGATTTGGCTAATACGGGAAAGAAAAAATTCAAAAACTTTTCTCTGAATATGAAGCAGTGTCTAAGCATACATCTGAAACTTTTCCTTTTTTACTTATGAGGAACGAATCATACATCCCACTAAATGTTCCTACAAAAGTGGGATTGGCAATTATACTAAATGGATGTTTACTACAGAAAATCCTTGTATCTACAAGCCTCACCTTATTCGATTCTTCCTACAAACGCGTCTATTTAGAAAAGCGTTGGCACGTCTTGTATGTCCCCCTAACATGGGCTGAGAATTCAGTGATGCGTGGGAGCGAACCTATTTCCTCCGTTGTTTTCAGATTCGCCCATCATGTTTTGTTGAAATTCACATTTTTTTCATTTCTTCATCTCTGGCTACGGTTGCATCAATTCCCTTCACAATGGTTGAGATGAATGCTTCTTCTTCCAAAGCCAGCAATCCGGCAACCGTCGTACCGCCAGGAGAACAAACTCTATCAATCAGGGTCCATGGATTTTCTTTTGACTCCATAATCATCTGCGCACTGCCCAATACAGCCTGTGCTGCATATTCCAATGCTTTATCCTTTGTCAATCCATGCTTAACACCAGCACGAGCCAAGCTGTCAATAAACAGATACGCATAGGCCGGAGAGCTTCCTGCCAACGCAGTGTAGGCAGAGAAATCTTTTTCGTCTACTTCCCAAGCTTTTCCGACTGCATTAAACAAATCCACAACATACTGAACCTGCTCTTTGGATGCAGTCTCATTACCGGTTACAGCAGCTGCACCCATTCCGATCATTGCATTGACATTGGGCATCACACGAACAATCGGCAAATCATTTGTTCCGGCAAGTCCGGCTAATTTATCTAAAGTTGTTCCAGCAGCAATTGAAATCAGCAACGGTTTTTTATCCAGCAAAATTGTCTTTGTCTCTTCCATGACCTTTTGAATAATATTCGGCTTTACAGAAAGAACAATTGCGTCTGCCTGCTTGATAACATCCGCTGCTGAAGAGCAGATATTTCCAGAAATCTGACAGCCAAGCTCCTGAACCTTGTCTGTCAGAATATCAAAGAGATAAACCTCTTCTCCTTTTACAAAATTTTGGGCAACAATTCCCTGTACGATTGCACCTGCCATGTTTCCTGTTCCAATAAATCCAATTTTCATATAAGCAGCTTCCTTTCAACATACTAAGATAGGTCTGAGAACTCTGTCAGTGAATCTGTTCATCATTTCTTTAAACAAAACAAGTTGTATAAAAGCAGAGAAACTATTCACCACTAGTGGTTTCAGACAGGTTCTATCCTAATAATATTTTTTATATTTCTTTTCAAAACAAGTGCTTAAAAGCTTCCCTTGTATAAATGGTTAATTTCTTCGATCAATTCCTGAATATACCCTTCCTGATAGGCAATTTTTCCTGATTCAATGAACGGTTTAAGCTGAATTAATTCAGAGGATTTCAATTGTCGCAGTTTCTTCACTATTTTAGGATCATACGACCGTTTTACTGCTGCTTTATGAAACAGTGATTCTTTCATAGCCAGCAGCTGAACTTGAGAAGGAAATATCTGAAGAAGCTTGTCTGCCATCAACAAGCCATCCGGATCCATATCCCCTGAATAATATAGAGTGACGCCACTATCAATTAATTTACGCAGCAGCACCCAAACGGAATAACGGAACTGACCATTCGAACAGATCATTGGCAGCTCAGGAAAACGGTCAAGCAAAATAGAATAAACCCCTGAATTTTCAATTACTACAACATAATTGCCAAATGCAGGAAAAATTTGCTGCATTTCCAATAGCTCCTTCAATGGAACATTCCACGAGCTGTGCCTCTTAACTGCCTCAAGCCACATGATATTTTGACCTTTCCTGTCATTCCCTATTAAACCGTTGACGGCAACAAAGTTCATAATATCATCTCGCAACAGGAAGACCTTTGTTAACAATTCATTGAATTGTTCCGTTTTTGACAGCTCTCTCTTTTCAGCTAAGCAACTTGCCTCCGGATACATTTTCCCCAGCATCTGTAACAACAGGCGTCCTGATTGCTGCGTCTCATCAAACGCATGTGGATCACCAGTCATTTTATAAGCAAATACCGGCAACCGTGTAAAGACTGCTGGAATATTATTCAATGCCAGGCTAACATTTTTAAAAGCTGTCAAGTTATTTTTGGGAACCATTTGATGCCAGCTTTTTAATTGCTTCTCATCAAGATATTCTTTAAATACAGGCGAAATTTGATTGACCGCTTTTAAGAATTCTAAATAGGCAGACTCCTTTTGAGCCTGTTCCTCTTCTTTTGTAAACAGGTCATTTCCAGAAAGCAATGTAACAAACTCCACTATTGAAAGCTGAAAGCGGCTGCTTAGCAGGCTGTTCTCTAGTGTTTTAATAGACAGACGTTTCTTCTTTATCCATTCATGATCAGGAATTCCCAAAAAACGAATCAGCGGAGACATATCCACTGTTAAAAATTCTTTTTTGCCAATAGTTTTCCCAAAAGTCCCTTGTTGATAATAATTCTTCTCTAACTTTTGAGCCAACAATTGAAAGACTTCATCTACAAAATAAGCTTTCGCTTCTTTTAAACGCTGCTCCACTCATTTCCCTCCAGTATCATAACCTTTTTATTTCCATTCCAGTAGTATTTTACAGTAGAAACGACGGAGGCATTCAACGGACGGACTAATTCATACGTCATTAACTGAGAAACTGTGCTGTACTCTCCATAAAGTGACTGAGAATTCATTACATAATTAAAACCTAATTCCTCACAGGCTTTAAAAAGCTCTGAAATATTCAAATCATCAATTCCAGCAAATGCTTCGTCTAAGGTAATGATATAGGGTGCATTTTCTGAAGCTTCCTGGTAGCGGGAGTATACTGAGGCAAACAGAGGCAAATACATCGCTACAGCCTTTTCTCCTCCGCTAAAAATAAAGAAGCGGTTATCCGTTAACGGCTGCCACTGAAACCCTTTATTGGCTCGTTTATATTTTAATTCAAAATCAAACCAATTACGATAATCCAATACATTTTTCACTGCATTATATAAAGAATCATCCGTTGCCTCCTCCAGCTCCAACATATCCTTTGCCAGACTTATTTTGGCTTGAAAATGGGTAACAATTGATGCTATATCTGCTTCTGAAAGGGTTACAGGATCCTTTCTCAACAACTGAAGCAAATCTCTTGTATCCAGTTCCTCTGCTGAATCTCCCTGAAGCTCTTTCCAGCGAATCGACAAAGATAATCCAGAGGAATTTTTCTGGTCCAATAACAGTCGGTTCATTTTTTCAATCCATTTAAATGCATTTTCGATTAATCCTCGCAGCACCTTCCCTACTGAATCAAAAATAATTTGCTTAAATAGATCTTCATCTTCTTTTTTCAAATAAAGTTGAAGCCTGTCAGATTGCTCCAGTAAAATTTCCTGCAGTTCAAAGGGCGTTTGTATTTCTTCCTCCAGTTCAAAAACAAGTCTTTTTTGAAAGTTATACATTTGCCAGTCCGTCTCTAATTCCTTGTGTTCTTCTTCCGTATTCAAAGGGATCGAGCGTTCCTGAATAATTTTGGGATTGTATTCTCTCAACTGATCTCCTGCAATTGTATAATTTCGATCAAAGTCCTGCTCCTGTTTACGCAGCTGTTCAATATCAAGCTTCCTTGCTTTTTCCTGTGCATATTTCTTAAAAAATTCAGGCGCCTCACTCTTGTATCCTGCTTCTGCCTTCAACAGAGAATGCCATTTTTGTTCCTCAATCCTCAATCCTTCTACTATGCCTTCTTTATCAGATACAACCTGTGCAAGCTGAGACACCAGTCCAATCAGCTGCCGGTCTTCATGATTCAGCTGTTCCAAGGTTCTGGAAAGTGCACGTTCATCTTTTTTATATTTTTCCAGTTCTCTTTGCAATTCTTCGACATTCTGAATTTTCTGCTGTGCTAAGTTTGCTTTCAAAAGTTCATTTGATTTACTGAGAGAATTAGATAAATCAATTAACTCCTGATTCAAATGTTTTTCATCCTCTTGGCTGTCCGCAAGGTTTTGACGCGTCTCAGAAAGAAACTGTTCAATACCATATTTTTGCTGATAATTACGATAGGCATCTCCAATATCGTCCATATAATCAGCAATATATTTCAATGCCTCCTGATAGGCAGAAAGCGTCGGCTTGATCCCATCCCCATAAGTTAGTTCCTGTTCAAAAATCTGCTGTTTACTTAGATCTTTTTTCGCTTGAATGACCTGCTGTTGTTTTAACTCAGCATCATGTGTATAAGTTTCCAGCTTCGTCAAAGCCTTAAGTTTCTCATCAAACGCTGTATATACTTCATCCCCTTTAGGATACTCTAAATAAGCTGTTTCAACCGCCAATCGCTGCTGCTCCAATTGAAGAAGCTGATTTTTAATCAATTCTTTCTTTTCTTCAGCAGCAGCAATTTGCTCCTGAAGCAATTTGATTTGCTCTTGTCGGTATCGTTCACGGCTGGCAGCACCAATAAATGAGGCCAGGTAGTTTGGATCAGCTGCTCCCTTGATGGTTGTCATTTGAAAGGACCCATCTGTGAATATCTGAGGTGTTCCTTCCGATAAATCCTCATCCACTAAAATAGTCTGCAAAATATCTGCTGTCAATTGTTCAATATCCTTTGGCAAATCTGAGATTACTTCCATATGATCAGCTAATGTGGCATGAAAAAATTGAGGATTGGGCGTGAGCTTTAAATCATCAGAAAGAATCAATTCATCTGCTGAGATCAGAGAATCCAGAATCCCTGATGAAGCCAATGCCCCTTCTAATTTATTTTTCAGCGGCTCTGAAATACTCTTTTTGAAATCGACTGCTTCAAAAAAAGGAAGACAAACGGCATTGCTTTCTCTCAGCGTTTCTCGATTTATTTTTCTAGCCTCCGACCTGACGGGCAATGGCTTTTCTTCTTTTTCCCATCTCTTTATTGCTGAAACAGCAGCTGCTGTTTCTTCTCCAAGTTCATTCAGCTTATGCTCTAAAGGAAGCTGTTGTTGCCCGATAATTTTCACATTCCGCTGATATTCCTCATATAACGGGCGAACAACTATTTCCTCTTTTGAATGGGCTTCCGCTAACTGATCAATATTAAATAACAGTTCTCCATACTTGGTTTCAGTGATTTCCATCTGAATTTGCTTACGCCATGTATCAAATGAATCCTTCCATCGCTCAATTTCTCGCACCTGTACATCCTGCCATTGCCGAATATCCCGATGCTGTTCATCAATAAGCTGCTGCAAGGCGCCAAATTCTTTATCTCGCTCCTGATAAAGTTCTTTTAATAACTGCGTATGCTTCATTGTTTCAAGTACCTTTTCAAAGTGCTCGCGCTTCTTTTTCACTTCATTTTGCCAATAGCTGAAATCAGCTTGACTAAATACATCTGTCATTTTTTTCGTCATCTCTTGATGCAGCAGTTCCATATTCAGCAGTTCTGTATATTGTTCGCCGCTGCTTAAATAAGCAACTGTTTCTCGTTCCAGCTGATCCCGCCTGCTCTGATATTCTGCAACTTTTCTTTGCTGCTGATCTACTCTCAGCCGTTTCTTTTTCAGTTGCTCCTGAAGCTGTGAATGATCCATTTCAAGTTGTTCAATCTTTGTTGCCAACTCATGCCCTCGCTCTACTAATTGAAAGCCTTCATGGTGACTCAACTCCTGGATCGTTCTTTGTGCCACCTCAAGAGATATCCGTTTTTCCTGAATGAGTGTGCCAATTTCCTGTTGACGGGCTTGCTTTTCCTTCAGTTCAGTTCTGTCTTTTTTCAGCAGCTGCGTTTCTTTGTTATAATTTGAAGAAAGAGATAGCCATTTTCCGCTTATCTGTCCCACTAGTTCATCACGGTATTTTTGATAGCTTAAGGTAATGCTCCTCAAATCTTTTTGTTCACGAACCAGTTCTTCCAAACGCTCTCGATTCGAATCAATACTCTCAATTGTCTGAGATAACGGAAGCAAATCATCTTCTGTCAGCTGAGGCAGGGAATTTTTTAAAATTTCATAAATAACTGTCGGGCGAAATTCCTTTGACAGCTTGGGACTGCGTAAATTAATCAGTAAAGCAATCAGCTCATCAAATTGCTCAAGTGTTTCAAAACCAAATACATGGTCATTAATATACTCCTTGTACTCTCCCTGCCGATCCAACACACGGCCCCGACCTTCAATCGCATGAATTAATCGTCGTCGGGATAAGGGCTGCCACTCCTCTTTTCTAATTTCGGTATGAAGAAAAAAATCCGTGCCAATTCGAGAATTGTCCTCCAGTATAAAAAACCATTTCGTCAATTTCCCGCCCCGCTTGGCAGACATCCCAATCCCGCAGGTCAAATACTCTTCCCGATCAGCTCGCTTCAATTCAAGGTACAAATAACCAATACCGTCATCCCGATCTGAAACACCTTTTTCTCCTAAAAGGTAATCCTCCATTCTTCGCGACCGGCTCCCAAACGAATCTAAACGGGCAGCTGCTGTTACACCATCCAGCAGCACCGGCAACAAGCTTTGCATCGTTAATGATTTACCTGAACCATTTGTTCCCCGTAAAAGCATTTTCCCACCAGCAAAGTCAAAAACCTGATTTTGATAATACCAAAAATTCAACAATCCCACACGATTCATTTGCCATTTATTCGTTGCCTCATTCATTTCAATTCTCCTCCATTACTGCTGCTATTCTTGAAAAGAGCGGTGTGATTACTACAGAATCATTTCGTTCAATGACATACTGCCATTCTTCAGCCCGTACCAGTAATTTTTCTGCAAGAAGCTCAAGAGACATTTCTTCAAATTCCTTTGACCAGTAATTCAAGTATTTTTTTCGTGACTCCTTGACCAGCTCCAGCCACTCTCCTCTAGATAGCCGTACCAGCCCATACTCATCGACAGACTTTTCTTTTTTCTGAAAAATTGTTGCCAACTGAATCAGCAGCTCATCAATCACTTTTCGACTGGGAAATACTTCTTCCATACCATCCCGCTGCTCTGTCGTGAACAAGGCCATATCCTTTGTCAGTTCAAATTGAAAAATAGTTTGCTGATCGGCAAAATCCATAAAATACTTTCTATAATTTCTTAAGCGAATAAAGAGCTCTTCATTTTCCTTCGTTCGCAAAATAACCGGCTCCATCATCAAGCGTTGATACAGCTCCTGATTTTTCTCGATTCCTTTTGACTGATTAACGTCTTTCCAAAAAGCAGAGAAGGTGTCATAGTCCCGATAAGAGGCTGGTGATTTGCCTAAAAAGTATCTACTTTGAGATGTCGTAATATACAACACTTCCCGGCTGTCAACATTTGTTTCAAACTCATCTGCAGTTCCTTGAATATCTTCGATTACTTTCAAATCCAATATCTTTTTTAATACTCTAACCAAGCTTTTCCGATGCTGATAGTTAGTCCAATCAACGAATAAGTTCTCTGGCAGCAAATGGTCGATTTCCTGTATCAATTCATTCAACATAAAAGGTGTTCCCGGCTCACGCTCTTCTATATATCCCATAGCACAAGCAAAAAGAACATAGTCCATTTTATCAGTAAATTCACTAAGCCCCATCCATGAAGCCAGCGTGTGCGGCCGTCTCAATAATTGGATAAACTGAGGGCGAACAACAAGATATAATCCGAACCGCTGCCAGATTTCCTTTTCAAGTGCTTTTTGATGACGCTTGAGAAAAATATACTCTGCCGGCATATCTTTTTTAATGATCCAAAAATTTTCAAAAAGCAGACGTAATCCACGGGTGTATTCTGCTGGCTCCATTACTGTCCCTCCTTTTCAATAATGACTTCCGGCATTTCCAGGACGCCATCTTCAGAGGATATCTTAATTCGTCGGTCATTATGAATTGTTATTTTTACAGGAAAGCCCAGTTCTGTATTAACAAGGTGCTGGGAATCCCCTATTGACTGACTAATCCACTTTAAAAAAATTTTTCGTGAGTCTTTATCTAAATCAGTTAGTTCTGAGAAAATAATTTTTCCGTTTTTAAAATATTTGCTTACACGTTTTTCTTTCTTTTTTTCAACAGTCAAATAATTTTCAAGCTGTTTTTCCTGCTCTTTATTTTTTAATTTAAACGACCGTGCTTTTCTTTCACCACCGCCTCCTCTTCCACGCTTTCCAAGAACTAATTCAGCTGGTGAAAGCTGCCAGCTGTCATCCTTGCTTCCTGTAGCTTCACTTGGTTCCGGCACAAAAATATGTCGTGTATGGCTTAAACCAAAAATTGCCGCAAACATTTGATGCCCCTCATCTAACGTTTCCGCTGCTGCGAACCAGTTTGCCAACTGCAAATAATCTTTTTTTCTACTGCGATACTGCTTCAGCTCCTGACCAAAATAATGGATCAGTCCCGTCATTTTGGCAATCATCTGCTCTGTCTGACGCATTAAAGAATTATATTCACTTTCGCGCTCCTTTGTTCCGGAAAACCAGGTAGTTAGCGCAAATAATTCACCATTAAAGCGTTCAGCAATTTCTTCAGCATCGATCGCTTCAAGATGAGGGGTCCGTTTTTCTTTTTCATAAAGACTTAAGCGGATATCCGCTTGAAGTTCCGGTGCTATCGCTTCAATTGAATGTCTTAATTTGTAGTACAGCTCCTGAAGTTTAATAATAAATTCTCTGAGATAATTGATAAACTGGTCTTTATACAGCAAAAAACTTTCTGTTTTTATCTGACTGTCAATCTCGTTACTATTAATGTAACCGATGTAATCAGACGTATCTTTCTGAATTTTCATAAAGATTTCCCGAACCTTCTCCCATGTTCTGGCAAGTTCCAACCCGTCTCCTTCAGAGATATTCTTCAATTCTGTTAAAGCATCCAATAACTGCACAAATCGATTTTTATCCAGCTCTCCCCGCGTACTTTCTTTCAGTTTACTTACCTTTACCAAAAGCTCTTCAAAGAGAATTCCTGTTTCTGAAATTTGGTAACGAAAGTGCTTATTGCGATATTCCTCAATTGATTTCGGTCGAATCAATTCCTGTCTCTTCGTGATGTTTCCCCAATCAACCAGATTTTGAAGATCCTGATCTATTTCCTGACTTGAATAAGATAAATCATACTCATTTTGCATCATTTTCAGAATATCCAGCCGATATAATAAACCATTCATCTGCAAATGTCGTTGATAGAAAAAGCTCATAATCTTTCGATATCTGTCCACATTGTCTACAGTCAAATAATTAGCTGCAGAAATTTTTTCATTAGCTGACATTTACGTTCCTCCATTTTTATTCCATCTACTCACAGTATAACAAAATTGTCTTTCTTATGATCACTTTTTCTTACTAAAAAATAAAAAGACAGCATTTTATTTTTAAAGATTGATCCCTCTACAGTCCGTATCAACTCTTAGTTTATTTTTATCTTATTATTTGTGATATATTTCACTATAAAACATACCTTTCTATGATTATTATAAAGAATCTGAAAAAATACAAATGAAACCAACAAAGAGAATCAGGACATGTCTGAAAAAGCAGCTGCTTTTAACCCCCACTAATCCAAGAGAGCTTATAGAAATTTCTCCTGTCTCATTCAATTTTTCCGTTGAAACTCGAAGGCCTTATTAATGAATAAATTTTCTTTTGTTATTTTTTCTTTATAATATAAAAGGACCGAAACTCCGTTGTTATTTAATTTTTGTTCGCCTTGCAACCGCCGATTCTTTCACCTATACTAAAGATGCAGGATAGAAATTAATAACAATTAAATATAGAAAATTGGCACTTCTTGATTCGGCGCCAACCGGATTAATGAAGCCTTGTAGAAACAGCTGTAACTGTCCATGCAAGTCGCCAATAGTCCAAATAATTCTTATTTTCCTTAGTATGCTTGGAATTCTCCCATCCTTAGAATTCACGGCTCTCCTATTCCCATACTAAAGCAGAATCAGGTTTATTTGCAGACTGTTGAAGACGGTATCAGGACATTCCTGTTATCGTCTTTTTTTCTATCCTGTTGATTTAATATCCAGAACTATGAAAAATAAAAAAGGGCACTTCGTCATCCGGCGCCAACCGAACAACAAAGCCCTGAATAAATGGCTGTAACCATCTAAACAAGTTGCCCTTTGCCAATGCAAAGCATCAGCTCTTTTATTGTACCGAACTTTTCAAAATATTTCTACACGATGATACATTTTTCTGCCAGAATCTGACAAAATTGTCGAATTTCTAAAATAAAACGTAAAATCTATCTCATCATATAAAAAGAAGAAAGGAAAATCAAAATGAAAAATCAGCCCTACTGTATCAAAGCAATCCCCTATCATGATCTCCTTGCTCTGCAGGAAACAATGGAAAGATTAACTTCCTGGCAGGAACCCTTAACTGTTCTCGAACAGTTTTTCTCCGACCAAAGCAGTCCAGTAAATAAACGAAAAATTATCCAGGAGTACCACGCCTGCGCTCAGCTTTTTCAAATTTTTCATGCTGATTACAAGCAGCATATCAAACAAGAAAATGAACAGCTCAGACAAATGATTGCAGGTAAGAAGCTCAACAAATGACTGAATCCGGCAAACACTAAACACTTTCTGCATTTGATCAGCTTCAGCGTTTAGCTCTACTCCATTCATTTATCTGACAGCTCCAAAAAATGCTCATATTTGCAATCATTCATTTATCATACAAAAAAATGAGTTGCTTCTCCTACTTTCCCAAGGGTATACTATCCAGGAAACAAATAATATGAAAAGTTGGTATGGATATGGATAAATTATACTGTGAGGCTTGCGGCAGCAATGAGCTGACAAAAAGAGGCGATTCCTTCGTTTGCAATTATTGCAACACCTCTTATTTAATAAAAGATAGGACGAAACATACAGCATTTGCAAATGAACCTACATCCAGAACTGTAGAGACACCTATTAATAAAACAGAACGACATGAAGCTCCAGCACCTCAAATATATGTTCCATTTCAAAAGAAAGTTCTAAGCCTCGGGCTAATGCTGGCTGGATTGCTTTTTCTGATTCTTACTGTTGTGTTTTCTCAAATGGATAACAAGGTAGGTGTCGGACTCTTTAGCTGGTGGTCCGTTCTCTTGCTGAATGTCAGCTATACAACGCTTTATGGAAAGAAAGTTTTTTAACAAAGAAACTGAATGGCTGGCAGCTGACTGTAATTACGATAGTTATTTTCTTATCAGTAATGAGATTGGTCTAGAGAACTTACAAGATAAAAAGATAACTATTATTATTTATGGAGCTGATGAATTTGGAATTGATCAGCTCCATTTCTATTTTATTTATTATTATGTGACTAGGTTACACTTAGTTGAACAAAAAAGATAAGGTGTCTATACTTAATAAAAAACAGAGTAGGAGCTTATCTTATGACAACGAATAGAAAACCACGACGTATATTCAAAGAATCATTTAAGAAACAAATGGTTGAACTGTATAAATCAGGTAAACCAAGAAAAGACATCGTAAGGGAATATGATTTAACCCCATCAAGCTTCGACAAATGGGTAAAACAATACAATCAGTCAGGCTCTTTCAAAGAAAAGGATAACCTAACTCCTGAAGAAAAAGAATTGCGTGAACTTCGAAAAAGAAATAAAGAGCTTGAAATGGAGAATGATATTTTAAAGCAAGCAGCGCTGATATTCGGACGAAAGTAGAAAAAATAAAGGGAACTACAGTGTATCAGCGATGTGTCGAAAATTAGAGATTTCTCGTAGTTCTTATTACTATGAAGTAAAAAGAAAAGAATCAGAGACTATTTTAGAAAAAGCAGTTATTGAATCATTTACAAGTAGTCGAAACTCCTACGGAGCAAGAAGAATCAAAGATGATTTAAAGGATGTTGGGTTAATGGTTTCCAGAAGAAAAATACGACGTGGATAGGCTACACTAAACTAGACATAAAAAATAAGGTGTGTAAACTAAAAGAAAACACACTGGGAGGAACCACTTTATGTCAAGAAGAGCACGAAGAACCTATACCGAAGAATTTAAACAAC